>JBCBST010000062.1:0-17910 GCA_039819115.1 Bacteroidota bacterium | reverse complement strand
AGGACTTTGCCAAACAAACGCTACTCACCCAGCGGGTAGATGCGGTACACTCATTATCCGATTATCATGTACTTGGAAAAAAAGGAGTCACCGTTTTAGACGGCGGGTTGGGAGAACTGGCACGAAGGCGCTATTTAACACGACTGAGATATATCGCTGCATCATCCATCCGGGATAGAAACTGGGATGCTTTGTTACCCTTCTTCATCCTGGAGCGCCCTTCGCTTTTCACGAACGATGTAGATGCAATGATGCGCAAGGGGTTACAGGAAGAGTTACATCGTTCATTGGGTGCCATGCCGCCCGTAGCTGAAACCGGCCTGGAACATTGGCTCGATTTGTTCAGCCTGCGCACCCGTGTACCAAACACCGCTTTTGCGGAACAAAGTCGCGCTGACGGTATTTTGCGTACTTTGATGCCTCTCATACAACCGGAAGTTGTGAAGGCTCTGCTGAACCTTCCTTTGAAGCAACGACGCCATGCCCGATGGATCAAGACCTGGCTCAAGCACTCCCATCCTCAGCTATCCCGAGTCCCCCTGATCAAAGATCATAACCCATACCCTTTTTGGATGAACGACATACAATCCCGCATCTATCGTGCCATCCGGAAGCCTGAGGGATTCACTTCAACCATCGAGCACCGACTCCTGGACTCCTGTATGCCATGGATACAGGATCAGGTACATTCCTCTTCGTTCCGGTCATTCGAGGGCTACAATCATGAACGTATCACGGGTTGGGTGGATGGGTATATCCGTCGACAGGAAACCCACCACGCTTCAGCCATCCTTTGGTGGATGACCTTTGAACTGTTCCGGGGAGAGTGAATACAAACTGCTGGTTCTATATGAATGACCAGACCATCAGTTACCTACAAAAAACAGGGCATTGGCCACCAGGAGCTTACCATTATGCCAGAACCCACGAAACAGTGGGTTGTCAACCAGGTAAATAACTTCGCCGGCACCCAGGTTTTGAACACCAAAGCTGAGCGAATGCTCAATCCGGTCTTGTGCTGCACTACCCACGAACCCACTCCGCGGTGTACCGGAAGTTGTTGCCCCAACATTCCACCCATTTTCCAGATACTCATAAGCCGTTGAGCCCAATTTTAGCGAGAAATAAGAATCTCCGTATCCAAACGCCAGCGGGTGGGTTTTATCGAGTTTGACCTGATAGATCGAACCGGCATTCAGATTTCTCATCGATTCCCGATCTGATGCCTCATAGGTTCTGAGCCGTGCTTCCGGGTCATCCTCGTCTTCGCCCCGGTCCGCTGATTTTCTCTTCAGGCTAAATCCGTCTTTTCCGGCCAGGAACCGGTTTGCTCCTTCCAGCGCAATCAGTGTTCCGCCATCCCGTATCCAGCTTTTAACATCATCCAATGCTGATTTTCCAAGCACCGAGCTGTAAGAACCCGACGGCATCACTACTACATCGTAGTTTTGCCATGGAAAGTAGGATAGATCATCTCTGTTAACCAGAGTCACCGGATAGCCCAGCTGCTGATCAAAATAGTGCCACACATGGCCCACCATATTACCACTGGTGCCTTCACCGGCAATAAGAGCAACCTTCGGGGCTTTGATATAGCGCACATACGACGACCCAAAATCTTTGCCTGTATCAACAAACCCGGTTTCAACCGCATCCAGGGTTCGATTGAACAGATCGGCAGTCAGCTTCACCACTTCATCAAAACGGGCGCCCATTTGCTCATTTCCTGTTCGGGTAATAATCAGTGTTCCCGCATCATACGCCTTTCCATTCATGGTAAATGCGCGCTCTGCATAGCGCACCTTCACCTTTTGTTGCAATAACTGCCCTAAAAACTGAGCGTCTTCTATTGCATTCCATTTGGCCAGATAGGCATAAGGACGTTGACCTAATTCCGTTCCATATTCTTCAGAAAGGGGTTCAATAGCCCCACCTTCCAGCTTAGATGTTAACGCGTATCCTTCCAACCCGTAGGCGTAATGAGCTTCCCATGCTGTAATATCGTAGGTCAGGGAATCGACCAGTTCGGGATCGGGCTCAAACAATACCCGCACCAAATTCCCCTGGGGTTGATGAGTAGATATCAGATAATCACCCTCTTCAATACGTACCCGGCCTTCTCTGCCTGTACTATAATCAAACCCATTCTGCTGGGAAGATGAAGTAGCCGCCGAAAAGGTGATGTTCTGATCAACCAGGTACCGTAACAAACGGGCTACTTTATCGGGGTTGTTAGAGCGTTTCACTACATAAGTAGCATAGTTTCCCGATCCATCCTGGATGGTATTCTGAAAATAGGCTTCAAATTCTTCCAGCACACGTTCACGGTTTTGTACGGTCATCTCCACCGTTGACAACCCCGTTGTGGTGTGATGAGTTAAGCGGTCGTTCAGCGTAAGCGTATCTCCCTCTGAGGTAATGATGCCCAATCCCGCACGGCTATGCCCGGCCTGTTCGTAAGTCATGCCAATCGCACCGTTAAATGTGGGCCAGGTATCTCCATAACTTGGGTAGAATAGATCAAATACTTCCCGGGTAAAATACAGCCAACCCTCTTCATCAAAGTAACGGGCATTGTTACGTCCGATTATCGTTTGAAACTCCCGCTGCCATTCGGTAATTACAGTATGAAAAGGTTCCGCCGCAGGGGCAAAATAGTAGGGTGAGTTATATCCCTGTTCATGAAAATCCACATGAACATGAGGCATCCAGTTCAGGTACTCCTGAACGCGTTGCTGGCTTTCGGTTTGCGTTTGCCAGGCCCAGTCACGGTTCAGGTCAAAGTAGTAATGGTTTACCCGTCCACCTGGCCAGGGTTCGTTGTGTTCCCTCGATTCGGGATGAACATTAGGTTGGGCACCCGTTACTGAACGATTCCAGTTTACATAGCGATCGCGTCCGTCCGGGTTAAGTGTCGGGTCCAGGATCACTACTACATGGTCCAGCCAGGTCGATCGCTCCGCTACAAGCTGATGTAACGTATTTATAGCGGCCTCAGTAGCTGAAGCCTCATTCCCATGCACATTATAACTCAGCCAGACCAGGGGTATGTTTTCACCGGAGGTTTCCCCTTCCAAAAAACCGGTTCTCTTCAAATTATCGGTGCGAATGGTTTCCAGCTTTGCCTGATTCGCCTGAGATGTAACGAAAGCCAGCATAAGCTCCCGTCCTTCATAGGTGGTACCGTAAGATTGTACGCTCACCAAGTTGCTTTCTTCAGCTACCTGCTGGAAATAACCGGTCACTTTATGATGTGGTGTCCATTGTTCACCCAATTCATATCCCAAATACTGAGCGGGTGATGTGATTTGAGCATAGAGAGAACAAGTCAATAAAAAAGCCAAAAGTGGCAGAATGGTTAGACGGATCATGGGAATACGTTGATAATTTTGAAGTCTTAAAGTAGAATTCTTTCTAAGAGTTTAAAATGAAAAGTTTGTATCGGGAAACACTCCCTTAACACACCCCATATTTCCATCACATTCTGATAACGCCTGTGTAAAGATAGCATAAATCCAATGTTTTAGATTTGCATATCTAACTAAACGTAATAAGGGATAAAAAGTGGATAAAACACCTAAAAACAGCATGCTTTGCCTGCTTGTACTAAGCATGCTTTTTGTATACTCAACCCCTCTTCTTTCACAAGAGGTTGGGAGCATATCCGGTCTTGTTCGGGATGCAGAAACCGGCGATGTACTAACCGGAGCTAATGTATACATTAAAGGAACCTCAAACGGCACCTCTACTGACTTAAGAGGCTTTTACCTGTTAAAAAACGTCCCAACCGGAGAACAAACGATTGTTGTTTCCTACCTGGGATTCAACTCTACAGAGCTAACTGTTCAAATCAGTGGTAAGATCAGGACAGAACGGGATATTGCACTGGAAGAAAACTTCTATGAGCTGGAAGGTATTGTGGTTCAAACCAATCTGCAGGGACAGGCCAGGGCATTGAACCAGCAAAAAACAGCGTTAAATATAAAGAACGTCGTAGCCGCCGATCTGATTGGCCGCTTTCCTGACCCTAACGTGGCAGAAGCTCTTCGCAGAGTACCCGCAATTACGGTTCAACGTGATCAGGGAGAAGCCCGCTATATTCAGATCAGGGGTACTAATCCAAACCTCAGTAACATCAGCGTAAATGGTGAGCAAATTCCTTCACCCGAAGGCGGGGTACGATTTGTAGCTCTGGATATGATCCCCTCCGATGTACTTACCAGTATTGAAGTAAACAAAGCAATCACTCCAGACATGGATGGTGATGCTATCGGTGGTGCGGTTAATCTCAACACACTCTCGGCAGTAAGTGGTAAAATAATGAAGGCCACCATAGCCGGTAATTTTAATAACCAGATGGACGATTATTCTCCCTTGGGAGGACAGCTTTCTGCAGCTTATGGAGACCGTACCAATAACAACAAACTGGGCTATTTGGTATCGGCAAGTTACACCCGACATAATCGCGGATCGGATAACAATGAAATGGAATACAGCGATGGAGATTTGGAAGTACTCGAATTAAGAGACTACGAGCTAACCAGAGAACGAGTGGGAGTAATCACATCGCTGGACTATAAAGTGAGTCCAACCTCGCAATTCTTTTTCAACGGGTACTATAACTATTTTTCCGATCAGGAATTAAGAAGAAGGGTCAATGTAGAACTGGACAAATTTGGCCGTGAGTTCAAAGACCGGTTTGAAGAGCAACAGATTTTCAGCGCTTCCTTTGGTGGAGATCACTCCTTAAACAACCGCTTTAAAATCGATTACATGGCCTCTTATTCCTATGCCGATCAAAACACACCTAAAGATCGTCAGATTGTATTTGAACAGGAAGTAGAAGATGCAGAAGGAGATGCTATCGATCTCGTCACTTTTGACCGTCGTGACCCGGACTACCCCCAATGGAACTTAACCCCCGACGCAGCCACAGCGGGTGCCGGAGTATATAATTACGATGCCTTTGAATTCGATAGTTTTGAAGAAAACTCTGAGTTAACGACCGATCAGCATTTTACCTCCCGCCTCAACCTTACCAACTACTACAATATAGGTAGCGATGTGGTCGGTGAGTTAAAATTCGGAGGGCTATTCCGTACTAAATTGAAGGACAGAGACCCTAACGTCCAGATTTTTGATTTTGATGGAGACCTACAATTCGCTGATGTTCAAAGCGACTTTGTGGATAATAATTTCCTTTCCAATGAATATGCACAGGATCTTGGATTTGTTTCTGATGCTGATCTCATTCGTGAGTTTTTTAATGCTAACATGGCAAATTTTGAACTTGAAGAAGATGACTCCATCGTGGATTCGGAGTCTGAGCGATATAATGCTACAGAAAATACGTATGCGGCTTATGCAATGACCGAGCTCAGAAAAGGTGCCTGGAGCGGTATTATAGGTGCCCGATACGAGTTTACCGATATTGAATACACTGGGAATATTGTTGAGTTCGATGCCGACGGTAACCTGCTCCCCGTCCGTGAAGAAACCGGTACCAACGACTTTGGTTTTTTTCTGCCTATGGTGCACCTGAACTATGCCGCTACCCCATTAACCAATATCCGGTTTGCATGGACAAATTCATTTGCACGACCTAATTATTTCGACCTGGCTCCCTACCAAATCATTAACCGGGAAGACGAGGAAATTGAGTTAGGAAACCCCGCACTCGATCCAACACGGGCCATGAATTTCGACCTTATGGCCGAGTACTATTTCAATTCTGTAGGTATTATTTCAGCAGGAGTATTTTATAAACGACTCGAAAACTTCATTTACATCCGGAATTTTGAATTCTCAAGTACCGGAAATCTAAACGGATTCGAAGCAACACAGCCCGTAAATGGAGATGACGCTGATTTATGGGGATTTGAGGTCAACCTTCAGCAACAGTTAAATTTCCTTCCGGGCTTTGCCAGTGGATTTGGCATCTATGCCAATTATACGTACACCTATTCTGAAGCCACTCTGTTTAATGCAGACGGAGTTGCCAGAACTGTTGCTCTTCCCGGCCAGGCAGAAAGTATTGGTAACTTTGCTCTTTCCTACGAAAAATTTGGCTTTTCCGGTCGTGTGGCTATGTCGTATGCCGGGGCCTTTATTGACGAACTTCGCGCCAATGAAGGAGACGACCGCTTTTATGATGAACACCTGCAAATTGACGTTTCCGCAACCCAACGCGTTGCACCTAACGTACAGATATTTGCTGAAATCAACAATCTAACCAATCAACCCCTTCGGTTTTACAACGGGGTAAGCTCCCGACCAGAACAACAGGAATTCTACTCCTTCTGGATGAATGCCGGGATTAAATTCAGATTTTGATCGTATGACCACACGTAAAACCAGCGCCATCTTCATTCTGGGAGTTGCTCTTTATGCATCAGCCTGCTCCGAAAAAAAAAGCGGTTCTCCAGTAGATCAGCTACCGGAAGTTATGGTTGAAGAAACCTATTTCACCGTTCGGGATACACTTAACAACGTGGATACCCCGGCAATTTGGCATCAGTCAGAAACACAAACCTGGCTACTCGCCACGGCAAAAGAAACCGATAAGGTGCTGGCTTATGATGCCAGTACCGGGTCTGCTCTTTCGGCATTTGCTGAATCTGGATCTGGATCAGGGCAACTCGCTCGTCCAAATAGTATTGCTGTTTTAAATGACCTTGCGTTTGTCGTGGAAAGAGATAATCATCGTGTGCAGGTTTTCCGGTTACCTGAGTTTACCCCAATCGGAGATATTGGTTCTGATGTACTGAGGCGACCATACGGACTGACACTTTTTCTGCGAGATAACCAATTTGTACTCTATGTAACCGATAATTACGAAACCCCAGACGAACAAATACCCCCGTCCGATGAGTTAGGAAAACGAGTACATCGTTTTAACATCATGGTATCGGAATCAGGCATACAAACCATTGATCACCAGTATTTCGGAGCTACTTCTGGTCCGGGCGTGTTATACAAAGTAGAATCTCTTTATGCCGATACAGCATATAACCGATTGCTCATTGCCGACGAGTGGGAACGTGAAATCAGCTTAAAAGTATACGATCTGGATGGAAACTTCACAGGTACGGTCGTCGGAAAAGATATATTCGAATCAGAACCTGAAGGGATTGCCTTATACTCATGCGACGGGAAACCTGGATATTGGATTGCCACCGATCAAAGCTTTGAGAAAAATGTATTCATTGTGTTCGACCAGGAAACTCTTACTCCTCTTGGAAGCTTTATTGCAAAAAATACGCAGAATACAGATGGAATCGCCCTCACTCAGCAGGCATTTGAAGGGTTTCCGAATGGTGCCTTTTTTGCTGTTCATAACGATGGCAATATTTCTGCCACATCGTGGGATGTGATCGCAGATGCGTTATCCCTGAAACAATGTACCCCTTGACTAAAGCCCGGATCTCCGGGCTTTATCCTTCTTTTTTCAACTCCTCTTCAATTTGTTCCACTACGTCATATACAATGTCATTTGGAATGGGTACCGTGAGATTGTAGTGGGCTATTTTCCATCCCTTTTCCCCATACACCAACACCCCTGTACCACGACTGGGACCCAAATTCGGAGTGTCTAACTCTTCATCAAACCAAGCCACATTCCCTTCTTCTGAGAAATACACATAGCGGGTTGTCGCGCTAAAACTCCACGCTCTGCCCCGGGCAAAATAAGGTTGAGCAAAGGCTTTAAACTCCGGTACCGTCCAGCGCTCGCTCGCATCGGTACCCATAAAAATGGAGGTGGAATCATGAAAATGCCCAAAATACCGGTCAAAATCGGCATCTGAAGCAGCCGCATGCCAGTCGTCCAGAACGGCATCAATATCTGCCTGGACCGGTTTTTGCACAGGTGCATGAGTTGTTTGTTGGTCGCAAGCCGCTAAACCCAACAATAAAAACGTTAATAAACCATAACTTCGGATTCTTTCGAACATAGCAGATGATTGAGAATGATTGTTAAGATACATTGCGTTCAGTGAATCTCAACTGTTTATATGTAATTCCTATTTTGATTGCTAACCATTGATGCCAACCATGCCCACTAACCAAGATATTGCAAGGACCCTGAGAGAAGTATCTCAGCTGATGCAGCTCGCCGGTGAAAACCGGTTCAAAGTTATAGCCTTCGATAAAGCAGCCCAAACTATTGACGGGCTCACCGAACCCCTGACCGGCTATATCGAACAAAGAACCCTGACCGACATAAAAGGTATCGGCAAATCCATAGCAGAAGATATTTATGTGTTCTCAGAGACCGGATCCATGCCCGTGTTGGAGAGCTTCCGCCAAAAAGTACCTCCCGGACTTCTCAAGTGGCTGGATATATCAGGCCTCGGGCCCAAGAACATTCTCAAAATTCATAAGGAGTTCGACATTTCCACCATCGAAGAGTTGAAGGAAAAAATCGATGATGGATCCATTGCCGCCTTGTCCGGACTGGGACCTAAATCGGCGGAGAAGATCAAAAAATCGATCCAGTGGATGGAAGAGCACAATGAACGCTGCCGGCTGGATGAAGCCAGGGAAATCGGCGAAGCCATTTTCCAAAGTCTGAAAGACCTGGATGGCGTTCAGCAGATCGAAATAGCCGGCTCGTACCGCAGATCGCTGGAAACCATTGGAGATATTGATATTCTGATCGCAGCGGATGAGGCATTCATCCCCTCCCTTTTTGATGCATTTACGTCTCACGAACGGGTATTGGAAGTACTCGGTAAAGGAGATACCAAAAGTTCAGTACGTACAACAGAAGGGCGCCAGGTCGATCTGCGGATTGTAAAGCCCGAACACTTTGCTGCAGCGCTGATGTATTTTACAGGTTCTAAAGAGCACAATGTAGTGATGCGCTCACGTGCCCGGGAGCGGGGTATGGCACTCAACGAATATGGCCTGTATCAACTGGATGCGGAAGGAGCCACTGACTTTGACGCACCCGTTGCCACCCAGACGGAAACAGATATTTATGCAACCCTGGATTTGCCGTTTATCCTACCCGAGTTAAGGGAAGATCGGGGTGAATTTGAACTATTTGAAATGCATACTGAACTCGATCTGGTGACCCTTTCCGACATAAAGGGTGTAATTCATGCGCATAGCACCTGGAGTGATGGAAAGTTCTCTATCAAGGAAATGGCCCAGGCCTGTATAGAACGGGGATATTCCTACCTTGGGCTTACCGATCATTCTAAAACGGCAGCCTATGCCGGCGGACTTACCACAGACCGTGTAAAACAACAATGGGATGAGATCGATGCGTTAAATGAGGCATTCGAACAGAACGGAACGAACTTTCACATTTTCAAAGGTATAGAATCTGATATTCTGGCTGATGGATCCCTCGATTATCCCGATTCGGTATTGGAAGGGTTCGATTTTATTATTGCCAGTGTGCACCAAAGCCTGGAAATGCCGCGGGATCAAATGATGGAGCGTTTTCGAAATGCGATTAAAAATCCCTATACCCGAATGATCGGGCATCCGACCGGACGCTTATTGTTAAAGCGGGATGGTAGCGATATTGACCTGAACGAATTGATTGAACTGGCAGCCGAGCATAACACGGCAATCGAAATCAATGCCAGCCCCTACCGCCTGGACCTGGATTGGAGATTTGGGAATAAGGCAAAAGAGGCAAACCTGATTACATCCATCAACCCCGATGCCCATTCCATCACCGGAATTGACGTGATGGAGTACGGAGTTCGTATTGCCCGGAAAGCCAAGTTCAACAAAGAACGCGTACTTAACAGTTGGGAAATGGAGCGTGTATTAGCGTTTTTTAACGCCAGATAAAAAAACAGCCTTAGTATACTCTTTCAATTGTGAATAGATGAGTTAGCTATTAAGGGTTGCGCTTTTTTACTGGTTATGGTGTTATGGTAAGGGTTTATCCATGCACAAGAATTCGAATACATCGAAATTGGTGGGATATATGGAGGAATCACGCAGCTTTCCAATTCTTACTCCGATCGCTGGAGTACCACCAATCCGTATGGATTAGTAGTACGAACACCCTGCTACTTTGGCGAAATTGGTCTGTCGATATACTGGTTTGATTTTGAACCATTAACACCTGAAACAGAACGGTTTAACACGACCAATTTCGAAGCCACGTTCAGTTTTGATGTACTCAGGTCACCATTGATATCTCTAAAACCTGTAACAGGAATCGGCATTCAACGATCGGAGCGTGTTATAGAAAATGGCGCCAATCTTTTTGAGAGAGAACTTATAACCATTCTTCAGGTTGAAGCTGGCCTGAGATTTAAATCTGTTATTGTTTACGGTCACTTTGGGTACAGAAGGATCTTCAACCTCGAACGCCAGCATACGCTTACACTAGGAATAGGTGCCCGGTACCGGTTTAATCTGCCTAAGAACCTTCAGGATTTGATCAGATGAACAGGTTAACAACGTTGTTTCTGAGATCTTGCATCCTCTTTTTGCTTCTTATCTGTACAGGAACAATTGTACACGCTCAAAGCCTTGTTTTAAAGCCTGACGATTCCATAACCCTATGGTTCGGATTTACAGAATGGGTGCTGCATCATGCAGCTATCCCTTTTGATAGCTATGATTTAACCACCTTTTCATTACTTGGCTCATCGAACGGTCTTTTAACGGACGAACCGCCTTTAGTACTTATTGATGGACATCTGCACAGATCAACCACTCTGATAAACGATGAATTTCAACTACCAAATCTAGACTTACACACCGTTGATTCCGTTGTGATCAGCTTAGAATCTGAATACAAAAATGGGTTTTATTCTCCTTCAGGGTTTATAGAAATCTTTCTCAAAAAAGTAGAAAAGAAGAGGGCTTTTTTCTCCAGGGGATTGATTAACGAAACCAACGATCCGGGACCTCACATCAATACTGATTTTCGATCTCCTAATGTTGAAGCTGTTAATTACGACACACAGTCCGGTTTTATTATACCAGAAATTGCAAACACCATTTTTCTGAACAACAACACATCATACACAAGAACCAACAGGTTGATTTATGACAATGCAAGAAGTGGAACCCTCACTTCCAGAACTGCATCTCGTGATGATGACGGTAGTGTGAGGAACCAAAGAAATCAGATTAGTAATTCGCATCTGTTTAATCGATTTGAGCTAAGTGATTTGAATGTATCTCTTCACCAAAACCTGACTCAGCTAAGAAGTTTTTATACGTGGAACCCCGTAATTGGATTAGAGACACAATTCAAAGGTGTTCAAGGACAGCATTCTGTACTCTTACAAAATAAAAGAACTTCCTTTTTCCGGGAAGCAAGCACCTCATTTTCCTGGGCCAATTATGATAGTCTTTCAAATGCAAATTCAGCGCTTGAAGTAAATACATGGAGGGTAGAAAATAGGCTTATACTTGATTTAAACCCTAAAACGGAACTTCTGCTCTACCAATCATTTGAAAAGCTTGAAGACTACAACGGCATGCGAAGTATACGTGTACCCTTATATCGTGCATCCTTAATTCACAGTTCTTCCGATCATTATACACTCTCGGCTACCCTTGGAAATGGTGAGCAATCTGTTTCGTCCATTTTTAAAAACACCCCTTTCACCGAATTATCTTTTCACACCCACCGGAAAGACCTTCAACGCTTTAATAACAACCTGACCCGATGGGATAACCAAATTGGTCTTTCAGGCTCAAGAAGACCCATTAATCTCACGCTGGAACCCGACTTGATCAACTTTTCATCCAGGGTAGGCATAGCCCAGTCTTTTACATCACATAGCGTGTCGGGTTCTGTTCGGATTAATGCCTTACACCATTGGGAGCTGGTACATGCTGACATTCAATATGTTCCTGCTCAAAGAGGGTTTGAATCTACGCTAACGTATCGAACACATAGAAATATTGGTTCGGGCTCAATACAAGGTCATTTCAACTGGCAATATGCTCCAGGCATAACCTTCCGATCGGTACTTACCGTCAATCAGGTATTATATGCAAACCAGGCATTTCGAACCTTTAATGAACGCGTTCCCGAAGTTGTTTCTTCCAGTACGATAAATTACCAGTATAACCCAAACGCAACGTTTGAGCTGCTTTTTAAATACGTGTCATCCCGGTTTATCCACGAATTTGATGGGATTGAGGAACAAAGTGATATTATTCTTCCACCAGAGGTTCGGCCCATTTATCAACTGAGTTTCAGCGCCAACCAATACTTTTTTAGCCAGCGGTTGCTGCTTTCTCTTTCCCTCCGCAATCTGATCAACGAAACCATTTCCTACAACACGAACGGACAATATTACGACATGAGTGTTGCCGTAAAAGCGACCGTAAGGCTGTAAATATCCGGATAAAAGAAAAAGAAGGAGCGTTCAGGCTCCTTCTTCTCATTCTATTCTGGGAATTGGGGATAAACCCCTTAGGCTGTAACCTAATCTATCTTTAAAGCTCTTTAAAACAGTCTTTGATGGTTGAATCCCATTGTTCAAACGGGACCAGACTCCATCTGTGGGAGCGTTTATTCGTTTTCGCATAGGCTAAAAGACCTTTATCCCGAAGTCTCTTTAAATGCTCATGTGCCGTATTTTTGCTGTTCCAGCCAAAATGCCTACACAGTACCTTTAAAGGAGAGAAATGCTTATGCTCATATATGTGATTAAGAATGAAGACGAGAATGCGCCTTTGCAGAGTGGTTACAGGTGTAAAATCTTCTTTTTTGCTCTCCATTTTATTGGTATTGTACAGTGTACAAAGTGAATATTATACTACAACATCCACAAACTTATATTTACTAAATTGAGAGAATTTAATTATTTTTCTGAAGCTTTTAAACATCTTGTTGATCTTGCTGGTACAAATCATGTGGAGATATATTCAAGAATTGGAATGGATAAGGGGCAGTTCAGCAATATTTACAATGGAGTGGTTAAAAACCCTCATGCATCAACAAGAAAAAAACTCCTCGAATTTTTCGACACCACGGTTACCCGCGTAGGGCATCGTTGGATCATTAATGATCCTGAAATGGTGAATGAAGTCAGGGAATTTAACGCACACAACCTATACCTGTCGGCTCAGGAAAAGAATGAGCACATGGCACAAACGGTATCGCAGCTGAAGGCTGTGATTGATAATTTTGAACATCTCCAATCAACAGAACTGGATAACACCACCCTGGCTTTGGCTCTGGACGGAATTCAAAAAAAGCTAACCGATATTCTGGGCGAGATGAGCAGAAACTGAGCGTTATAAAACGTCAGGCTTCTGCCATAATGGGGACTGTACAATACCGTCTTTAGTCCGGGTCTGTTTCTACCTTGTTACCGAGAAGATAACCATACGGTTTAAGGTCTTCACGCTGATCGAATACCACTCTCAGAATTCCTACAAGAGGAACAAACAAAATCATGCCCGAAATACCCCAGATCTGACCACCAATAATTAACGCAATCATAGCTACAAACGGGTTAATGGCTACTTTAGAGCCGACAATACGTGGTGAAATCACGTTACCCTCTAAAAACTGAACCACAGCAAATACAGCAATAACCAATAGGGGAGTAACCAGCGAATCGGTAAACAGAAATGCATACAGCGTGGGAAGCAGCCCCCCAAGAATCGTACCGATATAAGGTATAATGGCCACCAAAGCTGCAAATACGCCAAAGAAAATGGCATTTTCAAGCCCGATCAGAAGCAAACCCGTCGTATTTAACACAGCCAGAATCCCCATTACACTCAACAACCCAATCAGGTAATTCTGGGTTACCTGTTGTACACGTAGCGTTACGGCATCTACATTTGATCCTTTTCGCCGTTCGAAAATCATCCGCAGAAAACGCTGATACATCTCCCGGTAGTACAGCATAAAAAACATGTAGATCGGAATGAGTGTAGCCAGCGTAAACGCGTTGGTTGTTGCACTGAGAATGTTATTCAGGTATCGTCCGCTTTGATCAATAAGGTTATTGACGCCCTGTTCCACGAAATCACTTTGCTGTTCCTGGGTGATACCTAATGTGTTTTCTACATAGGTAATCGTATTGTTAGCCAGCGTTTTCAATCGCTCAGTTACCTCAGGTATTTCTTTCGAAAACTGAACCATCTGAACGGAAATCAGGGATACAACACCGGCGAGAAGAACAGCCACCAAAATCAGCGTAAACAGAATGCTGGCTATTTTCCCCAGTCTCCAAGATTCAAATTTGCTCACTATAGGGGAAAGCAGCATAGAGAAAAAACCGGCAAAGGCCAGGGGCATGAGAATAAACTTGCCATAGTACAGTACAATGAACAATAGAATAAGCCCCAGTAAAATTACCGGGGCTCGTAACCAAAACGGATATCGCTCATCAGAAGCTATGGGATGATGGGTACTCAATGCTTGTTAGGTTTATAGCCGGTTTAATGGATAAATCCGGAATTAGACTTCCGGCTGATCCTACCAGCTTACTCCATATTTATCCAGAATTTCTTTTTTCGATAGTTCAACAACAGAAATGGACATATGAACATCCTGTAACGGTCGGTCTCTTCCATCTTTGTCCTGTACTTTAACCGAATCCACTACACCCAGTCCGTGTATCACTTCTCCAAAGACGGTATAGTTTTGATCCAGAAAAGGAGTTCCTCCAACCGTGCTATATACTTGTCTTTGCTCCTCGGAATACTCAAATGGTGTAATTCCAGCCATTGCAATAGGCTTGATTTCTTCGATTACAGCCTGTAGAGAGTCAATATTCCGGGCCTGCTGGTAACCAATGATACGCTGCAGCAAGGCTTCGTTTTCCGGTAGCCGGCAATACGTGCCAATTGCTTCTTCTTCTATGGTTTGATTAATCCTTCCCATAACCTGATCCAGTTCTGGAGACGGGGTAGGACGACCATCTACAACATAAAACTGGGATCCACTTGATCGTTTTTCAGGGTTTTGCGGGCCTCCGGTACGTGCTGCAGCCAGTGCACCTCGTTTATGAATTAAGTCCCGGTTAAACTCAGCTTCCAGTGTATATCCAGGTCCACCCTGGCCATCATTGTTAGGATTATCGTCTTTTGAGTTGGGATCTCCGCCCTGAATCATAAAGTCGCTTATGATACGATGAAAGGTCGTGCTATCGTAAAATCCTTCTTTTGCGAGTTTCAGGAAATTATCTTTATGAATCGGAGTTTCGTCATACAGACGAGCTACCATTTCACCATAAGAAGTGGTAATAACAACCAATTCTTCTTTTTCAGCTTTCGGGGTATCTGTTTTCGAACAGGCCGCTGCAATCGTTACAATTATTAAAGCAAGAATGCTTTTTTTCATTTTCAAGAGTTGTTCAGATTTGTATGTTGGCTAAGTATACAAAAGTCATCGTAATAACATTGGGAAATATGCACATTGATCACATAGGAATTGCGGTTGCCGATCTGGATGCAGCCATTAAAACCTACGAAACCATACTTAAGCGGCCTTGTGATAAGCGGGAAATTGTAGCCTCCGAAAAAGTAGAAACGGCTTTTTTCCAAACCGGAGAATCAAAAGTTGAGCTTCTTGGCGCCACCGCTCCTGACTCCGTAATTGCTAAATATGTCGAAAAGAAAGGGCAGGGACTGCATCATGTTGCTTTCGAGGTAGACAATATCCACGAAGAACTGGACCGCCTGAGAAAGGAAGGATTTACCATTCTGAATGACCAGCCAAAAGATGGTGCTGATAACAAATGGGTCGCATTTGTTCATCCCAAAGATAACCACGGTGTTCTGGTGGAATTGTGTCAGTCTAAACCCTGAATTGTGATCGCACTTGCCCAAAAAAACTGGAAAAGCTTAGCCGGTATCATCCTTTCGGTTTGGTTATGTGTGTTTTTATTCTTGTTTTCGGAAGATGGGCTCAGTCTGTTTAAAACCATCATCATCAGCTTCCAGTTTGGTATTCTTTCCGGTGTAATCTATACCCTGAACCTGATTCTTTTTTCCTTCTTCACGCCGCCTTTCACCGGGATAGCCCGCAATGTATTCGACATTACCTGGAACATTCTTTTTATCGGGGCCGCCAATTATGGCTTGGTGCTTTTCCTGAATGATGCTTCTTTCTCGTGGCCCAGTTTTTTTGCCCTCCTCAGCATTACTGCACTCATCGGTATTGTACCCTCTGCAGCCGTATATTTGCTGGAACATAATGCTCGTCTTTCAAAAGAACTGGAACAAAAGAAGCCTATTATCGACCATTTAGAAACGGAACTTCCAAAATCAGGAACCCGTTGGACCATCCGGCTTAATAAATCAGATTCCAGGAATATTAACCTGGAAGCTTTGGTGTATGTAGAATCACAAAAAAATTACCTCACGCTTTATTTTGATAATGGTAATTCCTGCCAGGTACGCATCACCCTTAAAAAACTGGAAGAGAGTTTTAAGGATTTTGATTTTCTGATCCGCTGCCATCGCAGTTTCCTGGTGAACCTTCAAAAAGTGACGGGAACTTCTTCTACAAATAACGGACTCCAGTTAACTATGGAGGGAATTACACATTCTATCCCCGTATCCAGATCCTACATCAAGAAAGTACAAGACTGGGTTACGCCCTGAATCCATCCCAGCTTTCAGGCATTCGTCCCATTTCCTTGGTTTTTCATCCCCGAACCTGGGTTTACATCCCAGTACACCAACTTATGCACGTGCCGAAAGTAGATTGGCCATCCTAAAACCAATTCTACTCTTATGCACGATGTTTTACGCTACACACACATTGCTTGCGGTGTGGTATGCCTGTTCTCAGGACTGCTTCCCATCATCACCAAAAAAGGGGGAAAACTTCACCGCCAGACCGGAAGGCTGTTCTTCTGGAGCATGTTCGGGATTTTTATAACGGCATTGGGTCTCATCTTTCTGGTCCAGTTCAATTACTTTTTGCTCGTTATTTCTGTGTTCAGTTTTTATAGCTGTTTTACAGGCTACAGAGTGCTCTATCGAAAAAAAGTGGGGGAGCAAACATGGATAGACTGGGCTGGTGCTGTAATCACTCTCCTCGCCGGGTTGTCATTCATTTACTTTGCGGTTAAAAACCTGCTTGCAGGTTCCGGACTTCAACCCATCGTAATCCTTCTTATCGTATTCGGTTCCCTTACTTCGTGGATCAGCATTGAAGACATGCTCATCTTTCAAAAGAAGGAGATGAATAGCAAAATGTGGTGGTGGTATCATCATATGAATGCTATGAGCGGAGCTTACATCGCCGCAATTACAGCCTTTGCTGTACAAATGTCGGGGTTATACCTTGACCACCTCTCCTTTAGCTGGCTGGCATGGGTATTACCCGGTATGATCGGCGCTCCTATGATTTCGATTGCCAAACGACGGTACAAAAAGAAATTTGAATCGAACGGGTTATAGAAGTATATGTGGGACAATGGTTTACATTTTTTAACCTACCTGCTGCGTTAGGTTCTCAGATTATGTCTTAATTCAACGATGAAACGTCTTCTCGTACAGCGTACTTTCCCTTTCATTCTATGTGTAACTGCGCTCCCCCTTCTTTCTGCGCTGCATATAATGGAACATCACCATCATACTGATTCAGGTCATCCTTCTTCCTCCGAAGTCTTTTCGGAATGTGATCTGTGCCTTTTTTTTGACGAGCATAACGGTACAAAAGAAGAAGCAGATGTTCTGTGCACACCTGGTTTGATTTCCCGTTTCTTGCAGTTTCCAGACAGCATCAGCATAAATCTGATTCAAACGACAAACAATTTGAGAGCTCCTCCGTCAAACGTCTCGTCCGATATGCTCGCTTAACGTTCGTTATCAGACGATTACAGCCATCTGTACATCTGCCTGGTATCCTTAATCATTTAATCTTTCCTGTACTATGAAACCGTTGTCTATGCTGACGGATCACAATTTCCATCGTTTGCTGTGCCTGATTTCAGATGCTTG
>JBCBST010000061.1:0-18005 GCA_039819115.1 Bacteroidota bacterium | reverse complement strand
TAATTGACTATGAATGATCGTATAGATGTACGCAAAACCTATAAAACCTTTGTTGGCGGTCAGTTTCCCCGAAGTGAATCGGGACGGTTTTACAAGGTGTTTGACGAACAAAATGAACTCCTGGCTAATGCCTGCCTCTGCTCCAGAAAAGATGTACGAGATGCCGTAAAAACAGCGCGTTCTGCAGCTGCCGGGTGGATGGGACGCAGTGCCTATAACCGTGGGCAGATTTTATACCGTATTGCTGAGATACTGGAAGACCGAAGAGAACAGTTTCAAAAGGAACTCACTCCCATAGGTTTTACCGCTTCCGAAGCCGAGGCCGATATAAACGCATCCATCGACCGCTTGATTTACTATGCCGGCTGGACCGATAAGTATCAGCAGGTATTCGGTTCCGTTAATCCGGTGGCCAGCGCACATTTTAACTTCAGTATGATGGAACCCACGGGTGTAGTTGGTATTCTGGCACCTGAACAAAGTCCGCTATTGGGGTTGATTTCTGTTATTGCTCCCGTTATAGCAGGGGGCAATACCTGTGTGGTGCTGGCTTCAGAACAATACCCGTTAGCGGCGATCACCTTTGGAGAAGTACTACAAGCCTCTGATGTACCGGGTGGAGTTGTAAACATATTAACGGGTAAAAAAGAAGAACTTGTGGAACATTTTGCATCTCATATGGATGTAAACAGCCTGATGTACACCGATATCTTCGAGCACGAAATGACCAAACAGATCGACATACTTGCTTCAGAAAATGTAAAGCGCGTCATAAAACGAACCATCACCGACTGGTATGCCGACGAAGCCCAGTCTCCTTATTTTCTGTTAAACGTTCAAGAAACCAAAACCACATGGCACCCGGTAGGCTTTTAACACTGGTTTTAATGATCCTTATAGCTGGATGTTCTGGGGCTAAGGAAACCCAATCCCCGCAATCAGCCGGACCGGAAGTCGATTTGGATAAAATCATCATAGACTCCGGGGAGGAAAAGGATGAATCCAGTTCTCTGCCCGATCCGTATGGAGAAGACCGCTCTAAACTCTCCGATACGTACAGCTCGCAATCAAATGCTGTACCCGAGGCTTTCCAGTACATACAGGTTCCAAAAGAAGAGGTTCGGGATCCTTACCAGGGATACAGGATTCAGATTTTCTCTGGTGAGGATGTTCAGTACGCCGATACGATAGCAGCAAAGTTTAGGGCATGGGCTGATTCCACGCTGATTGAATTTCAACCGGAAACGTATACTTTTTTTAAAACACCATACTACCGCGTACACGTGGGCGACTTCCAGGAACGGAACAGGGCGATTATGTTTTCGAATATTGTAAAACGAAATTTCAGAGGAGCCTGGGTCGTAAACGATCGAATAAACCCCTGGCAGGTACCTGCCGATTCGATTCGGTTTATAACAAAATGATCACATTAGCCCCAACTGGAGTGTCTTATTCTATTTTTTTTGTATTCTAAGCTAATTAAACTGATCTGACTATGATTTTGGGGCTGCATACGTTTTCTTTTGTTTTCCTGGCCTTTTGCTTGCAGCAAAGCCCCTCTCCTTCTTTTTCTGACACGATACACATAGAATCACCCCAAACTATTCAAGGGGTGTTAACAGGAAGCGTAACCCTTCCGGCTACATCTAATACACGCCGAAGTTTCCGGGGTGCGGCCTACCGGGGACGAGGACGTTCAGGCTCCAAAAAAGCATCCGGAGATGCGGCAATGCCAGAACTGCTGAATGTGGTTATCAGCGCTCACCCCACCTCCTTTTCCATTGATGCAGAACCGCTGGACCCGGTACAGATCAAACAAAGAGATGCGGAATTTATCCCCAAAGTTACCCCTGTAACGGTTGGAACCATTGTCCAGTTCGTAAACAACGACCCCTTCTATCATAACGTATTCAGTATTACCCCGGGTGCTAAATTCAATATCGGCCGCAGACCAACCGGCGATGTGGTCGACAAAAAGATACCGGAGCTTAAATGGAAAGTAACCGGTCTTGGTCCCATCAGTCTGTTTTGTGACATTCATAACGAAATGAATGCCGTCATACTAAGCCTGGAAACCCCCTATTTTGTTAAACCCGGTGAAGATGGTACCTATCGCTTCGATAGTTTACCCGATGGCACCTACGATATTCGCGTATATCATCCCCGGTTTGAGGTCGCTTCTCAATCGATTACCATAAGTTCGGGATCTACCATCCAGCAGAACTTCACGTTACAGTCACGCTGATATGCGGTTTACCATTAGTTCAAAACTGATTGCGCTTCTCATTGGATTAACCATCGTGGTTTTATTCGCTGTACTATCGGCCGTAAACCGCACGTTTTCAGAAACCATTAATGAAGAGGTCGTCCTCGATTTTGAACAATTGCAAGGTTTTTTCCAGCTTCAACAATCGCTGCGCTACGATCGACTGGTGGAATCGGCCTACCTGATCAGTTTAAATGCCACGTTTCAGGCCAATGTGCAGCTCAGAGATCCGGCTACGGTGGCTTATGCTGTTGAGGAAGAATACTCCCTGTTCATCAAGTCCGATTTATTCGTAGTAACCGACGATAAAGGCCAGGTTCTATCCTGGATGGGTATCCCCGATTCTACAGATACGGACATCACGCACCGCCAGACCATTGCTAATGCCATAGAAGGTGTGGAACCTCCTATCGATATTGAATGGCCCGAATTATGGGCGGTGGATGACGAATTGTACCAGGTCGTAACCATACCCATCTATAAAGACGATTTTGTAATCGGCACCATCACCCTGGGAACCGTATTTACGAATCAAAATGCCGAACAGCTTCGGGAAAATACTCCTCTTGAAGTGGTCATGTTTGTAGATGACCGGGCCATTGCTTATTCAGACGACCGCATGATGCTCTCCGATTATTCCACCCTGACTGAAGAACTAAAAACAGAAGTGGACATCATATTCGGGATGGACAGCGTGCAGGTTACCGATCCGTTCCGAACTACCATAAGTGACGACGAAGTACTTGCTTTCATAAGTCCCCTTGGTTTTGGTGAACGTGCCTACTATGTAGCCTATGTACCTTTGTCTATCCAACTGGCATTTTTATCGGACATTCAGAGGGATATTTTTGTGATCGCCATTTTAAGCATTCTGGTTCTTATCCCGGTTTCCTATCTCGTTGCGCGGGCGTTTTCAGGACCTATCAAATCGCTCACAAATGCAATGTTAAAAGTAAGAGAAGGCGATCTGGACGTTTCAGTACAAGCCCGAACACGCGATGAAATCGGGATACTCACCCGAACCTTTAACGAAATGATTCAGGGGCTAAGAGAACGGTTTGCTCTCTCGAAATATGTCGGGGATCATACATTGTCCATGATTCAGAAGAGCAAAGATAAAGATCTTAAAATCGGTGGTACGGTTGAGAAACTGGCTATTCTGTTTACTGACATTCGTGGTTCAACCAAAATGATTGAGCGCGCATCAGCCGAGGATTTTGTCTCCATGCTCAACCAAACGTTATCCGACCAGGCAGATGCTGTTCTGGCCAATAACGGATCAATCGATAAATTCGTAGGCGATTCTATTATTGCCTTGTTTAGCGGACCTGATTCCATCCAACGCTGTGTGCAGGCTGCAGTCGACATCCAAAAAACCTACTGCGGTAATACCGCCGTTTCCAGCTTTTTTGACGGACTGGGAATCGGGGTTAACTATGGTCCTGTGATTTTGGGAAACATGGGTGCCAATCAACGCATGGATTATACGGTGATCGGACAACATGTGAATCTATGTGCCCGATTGTGTTCCAAGGCAGCCTCCGGTCAGATACTGCTTACTTCCACCTTAGTAAATGCATACCGATTACGTGATCATTTCGAGTTTTCATCAGTAGGTAAACACGAGTTAAAAGGGTTTAGCACAAAAATGGATTTAGTAGAGGTTTCGTATGAAAGGTAAGATCGCTGCTGTTTTTTTAGTGCTCGTGTGCTCTACTTCCACCCTTTTTGCCCAACTGGAATTGAATGGAGATTTCAACATTGGGTTTACCTCGGCCGGGGAGCAATCCTCTTTCGTGACGAATTTCGTACCCAACGATTTTCGGTATGCGCACTTCTCAATCCCTCAAATCAACCTGTTTGCATTCGCTCCGATTAACAATCAGTTTTTCTTTCAGGCTCGCTTACAAACCGATACGTGGGGAACCGGAGAACTGTCACTTCCGCGATTTACATTGGCAAACATAACCTGGGAGAATCCAAACCGTCCCCTATCTGTTACAGCCGGACAGTTTATCACACCTGTTGGGTTCTATTCTGATCGGAATCTTTTGATTGACCGAACCTTTCTGGATTTACCGCTCATGTACTCTTATTTCGTAAATATATCTGATCAACGAGGGTTCTGGCCCACAGCAGGTAATCAGGGAGCATACACCACGAATGATGTGGGTTTAACCTCCATCTATTTCGGTAGTTATACCACAGGTGCTATGATAGATTGGGAGATTGAGGAGGATAAAATCAGGTTAGAAGCTGCTCTTACGGCTGTTGCGCCCGCCTCCGACAGGGAATACACCAACCTTGCAAATGCTGCCTTTCAAAGCCATATAACGTATATACCCTCTATCGAATGGCAACTCGGACTTTCTGCAAGCTATGGAAGTTTTTTTCAGCAAACCCCGATTAACGCGACCTTTCGGGATGTGAACGCCCTGGAACAATACCGGCAGTTACTGGCTGGTATAGATGTACGATATGCTATTGGTTACTGGGAAATAGTCGCTGAAGGACTATTCAGCCACTGGAATGTTCCCGGCTTTGTTGGGGGTAGCTTTCAGGTAGAGGGCGACCGGCTTGTTGAATACCAGTTATCCAACATTGGAACCAATATTGATATCCGGTTCGAGCCACCCTTTTTAACCGGGAGCTTTATAGCGGCCCGGTATGATCGCCTCACCTTTTTAGATGCAGACGATCCCCTAAATTCCGGAACACTGGAATGGGATGAAGATGTAGAGCGTATATCCGGTGCTTTCGGGTATAAACTTGGGCGAAATACTGAATTCAAGTTATCGTTTAGTGATCAAACTCCATTTGACACTTCGCGATACTCTTTTCAGGCTGTGATATCCGCATTTTTTTAGTTTCAATATCTAAGAGAGCACCATGCAACGAAAAACATTCATCAAACACTTACCTCTGTTGGGCTTAGGAGCTGTAGCTACGAGTGCATGCACTACCACGGTAGGAAACGAAGAATTGGAGTCAGAAGCCCTGACGGGTGATTTAGCTGTACTCCGTGCAAATGCAGAACTGGAAGCAGTAGCCGTGGAGACGTACCTTTTCATTAATGAGTCTCCCATCCTCCCGGTCGATTCCATCCTGGAAACCACCCAATTGTACAAAGATCATCATTACCAGCACCTGCAGGATTTAAACCAGGTACTACTCAATGCCGGAGGTGTTGCCGTTGACCATCCTCAGTTTCTTCCCGATCAACGCCTCTCAGATTTGAATAGCTCTTCCACCGTGCAGGATGTGATCCGATTAGCTGTTCAGATTGAACTGGAAGCAGCTACCGCATATCTGAGGCAATCCATTGATGAGTTAACCTCGAGAGAAGCCCGCCTTTTAATGGCTGAAATCTACCCTATTGAGGTTTCACATTTTGTTGAACTTAACCAGGCACTTGGAAACACCCCTGCTATTAACTCTCATCGCTTCAGTGGGTTAACCCTGAGATAGATCCTCACTGTTATACATCGTTAAAAGCTGTGATTGCTGGAACACCGCACCCTAAGCGGTGGTTTGTTTCTCTATCTTTGATGCGTACTAATCTTCATTTATGAAAGCACTCATTCGTTTTGTCGTTGCGCTTGGAGCATTCTTCACGTTTACTCTCCTGTTGTTCCGGGTATTCGATGTACTTACCGTGGATGATATCCGTGCCTGGTTAGAGTACGCCCAGACGTTTTCACCGTGGCTCATTGTTGCTATCATAATCGGGTTAATGACCATCGACCTTTTTATTGCCATTCCAACCCTTTCCCTCACTATTCTGGCTGGTTTTTTCCTGGGTGTTGAACTTGGTACCGTTACAGCCGTGGCCGGAATGCTATGCACGGGTTCATTAGGCTATATAATGAGTAACAAGTATGGTGAACGTGTGCTGAGGAAGCTTACTAAAGAACAGAACCAACGGGAAGAAATGATCCGGATTTTCGAAAAGTACGGGCCGGTTTCTCTTCTCTTGTGCAGGGCAACTCCTATGCTTCCCGAGTTAACTTCGTGCCTTGCGGGTCTCACCCGAATGTCCTTCCCAAAGTACCTGCTGTTCTATTTGTTAGGTTCCGTCCCTTATGCCATCATCGCTTGTTATGCGGGCTCCATCAGTTCTGTTGAGAATCCTCAGCCGGCTATTTTCGCGTTCCTTGGCATTTTTGGCGTTCTTGGCATCATCTGGTTTACTTTCCTGCATATAACCAGGAAAAAAGAGCTCAAAATGAAGGCGTTAAACGTTAAATCGGAATAACATGACGTCACCATCTTCCACGGTGTACTCTTTACCTTCCTGGCGCATTTTGCCAGCTTCTTTAGCAGCTTTTTCAGATTTGTATTCGATATAATCTGAGTATGCGATCGTTTCTGCCCGGATAAATCCTTTTTCAAAATCAGTATGAATAACACCCGCGGCCTGAGGTGCTTTTGTACCTTTGGTGATGGTCCAGGCACGCGATTCTTTAGGACCTGCAGTAAAGTAGGTGATAAGACCCAATTCGGCATAGGCTGCGCGGATTAACCGATCTAACCCACCGCTTTCAACCCCTAATTCAGCAAGAAACAGCTCTTTTTCATCTTCGTCTAATTCGGCGATTTCGGCTTCAATCTTCGCACAAAACATCACAGTCTCGTCTTCATGGCGCGACGCGATTTGTTTAACCGTTTCTACATATGCATTGCCGGAATCAAGATCCTCCTCACTTACGTTACAGGCGTAGAGTACCTGCTTTTCGGATAACAGCATAAGATCGTTGTATGCTTCTCTTTGATCGTCAGAGACTTGGAATGTACGGGCAGAATTCCCGTCCTCAAGATGAGTTCTGAGTCGCTCAGCCACTTCTAACTGTGCTTTAAAGCCTTTGTCACCACCCTTTGCCTGCTTCTTAAGATTCGTACATCGTTTTTCAACGCTCTCCAAATCTTTCAGTATCAGTTCTTCCTCGATAATCGTGATATCCCGTTCGGGGTCTACGTCTCCTTCAACATGAATGATATCATCATCGTCAAAACAACGCACCACATGAATAATCAAATCCACCTCACGGATATGCGAAAGAAAGGCATTTCCTTTTCCTTTTCCCTCAGCTGCTCCTTTTACCAGACCGGCAATGTCTACAAATTCAATGGTCGCCGGAATTACATTCACCGATTCTGCTAGTGAAGCCAGGTTTTGGAGTCTTGTATCAGGCACGGTCACAAGACCTACATTCGGGTCGATCGTGCAAAATGGAAAGTTAGCCGACTCCGCTCCGGCATTACTTAATGCATTAAACAGGGTGGATTTACCAACGTTGGGTAGTCCAACAATTCCACATTTCAAGCTCATACTGTAACGTTTTCTATCTGTTCTTGTTGAATAATTTGGTTATCAGGAAGGACAATGGCCGTTAATGTGCCCATTCCCCGTTCAGGATACACACAGCCGGTATCTATGCCGATTTTATTTGGTTCCAAAATGGGATCAATCACCGGTGTGTGGCCAAAAACCACGGCACGCTCCCAATGGGAAACATCTGCTTCTATGTGTTCCCGTTGCCAAAGCGCACGATTCAGTTCCGTTTCACTACCCAGATTTTCCTCAATAGAAAGGCTGGGATTAAGTCCTCCATGTACAAAAACGAAATCCGGGGTAGCTGAAACCCGCTCCAGACTCATTAAAAACTCCATATGGGTATCCGGTATGCGTGCTATTGCATTCTGAGGATGAGCACCATATGACTCCAGGGTTTGCTTGCCACCGTATGTGAGCCATCGGTCCCAGTTGCCTTCTTTCAGGGCGCGAGTCATCATCCACTCATGATTCCCTTCTAAAAACGTACAGGAATACGACTCCGAAAACTCCAGAAGAAGATCGATTACCGATTTAGAGTCAGGTCCCCGATCTACATAATCACCCAGAAATACATATCGGGTGCCAGCTGCACACTGATTGCTCAACTGTGTGAGCAAGGCGGACAGGGTTTGGGCACATCCGTGAATATCACCTATGGCGACCAAAGCCGGTTCTCTTTCCATCACCCACGCAAGGTTTGTTCCACCAGGCCACGTCCGGTTTTTTTAATTCTACCCTCTTCCTTTAAATCATTGAGTACGGCGTCTAATATTCCATTCACAAAGCGTCCGGACTTTGCCGTAGAGAATTTCTTAGCTATTTCAATGGCTTCATTTATCGTCACTTTTGTGGGTATATCCTCAAAGTAGAGGAACTCTGCAATCGACTGTTTAAGCACTAACAGGTCAATGATTGCCAGACGATTAAGCTCCCAATTCTGAATGTGTGTAGAAATCAACTGACTTAACTCGTCCTCATTGGAGAGGGTATTGAAAAACAGTTGTTCGGCAAATCGCCGGGCTTCTTTTTCGGAGTCCAGAATAGTTTTAATAATGGTGTCGGCGGTATGCTGAGCAGTATCTCCACTCTTGAGATGTGCATACAGCGCCTGTAAAACCGTTTCGCGTACGAGCCTGCGATTAATCATGCCAAAAAACTTAATGAATGATAAAGGTACGGATTTGCCCTGTGCAGATAAACCAAAAGTGTGTATTTTTATAGGATGCGTTCTTAGCTCAGTTGGTTAGAGCGCCACGTTGACATCGTGGAGGTCGGCAGTTCGAATCTGCCAGAACGCACAACTCTCATCTCTCACCGGATCACACGTTGGTTCAAAAACGAAGAATTCAGCTTTCGTTTTTTAAAAATCAGCGTATAGGCTGTCCCGGAAGTCGTGTCCATCTTGAATTGGGCATTCAACTGCCTGGAGAGGGTATGAATCAATGTCATACCCAACGATTTTTTCCGATCCGGAACTAAGCCCGGGTCTACTCCAATACCATTATCCGCTACCCGGAGCTCGACCATGTCTCCTTGTTGCTTAAAGGAAACCCATATCTCACCCTCCTCTCTCCCACTGAAGGCGTGCTTAAAGCTATTGGTTACGATTTCATTCAGTATCAGTCCGCAGGGAATGGCGTGGGTAACCGGAAGTTCAATCTCCTCCAACTCATAATGAATGTTTACAGGAGTGGTATTAGACATGGCCGATTTGATAATCTCAGACAATTCCACAAAGTACTCCTGAACCTGTACATTAGATAAACTCTCGCTCTGATATAGTTTCTCATGAACCAAGGCGATAGAGTTCACTCGCATCTGACTGTCTTTAATGGCTTTTTTTGCAATTTCTGATTGTAACCGAAATGCCTGTAATTCGAGCAAACCGGTTATAACAGCCAGGTTGTTTTTAACCCGGTGATGAATCTCAGCCAGTAATACTTCTTTCTCTTTTAGCGAGTCCCGCATTTTACGCTCGGTATTTTCCCGATCGGTTATGTCCACATAAATACCATAAACGGCTACGGTTTTTCCATCTACAACTACAGGTATACCGTATATGATCACATCGATCATTTTTCCCGATTTCGTTTTCCTCTTACCGGTAAACTCTACGACTGACGTGGTTTTTGATAACTCGTAAGCGTGTTCCTTATCCGGCTCGGGAACAATAACTTTATCGAGCTCAAGTCCCTTAATTTCTTCAAATTTATATCCGAACAGCTCTTGAAATCCTGCATTAACCAGCTCTATTTCTCTATGCTTATTGAGTAAGGCAATGCCAATCGGCGATGAGTTAAACAGTTCTCTGAATAACTGTTCCCGGTGTTTAAGCGATTGTTGAGCATCGTTACGATCTGATATATCGCGCTCAATTACAATGTATACCTTTTGGTTGTTATATGACCCCAGGTTAACGAGAGTCTCTGTTGGAAAGACTTCTCCATTCTTTTTCCGGGCCCATCCCTCAAATTGAACAGATTCTCCCTGATCAACCAGACTTTTTGTGTCGAGCACCTGCTGTACATCTACTTTTCCAGGAGCATTCAGCTTGGAAAACCGCTCACCGAGTACTTCTTTTCTCGTGTATCCATAGGTCTTTTCCAGGCCATGATTCATTTCAATGATTTCGCCATCCTCGTTCAACAGATAAATGGAATCACTGATTGAGTTGAACAAATCCCGGTAGCTGATCATCGAATTTTGAGCTTCACGCGTTGCCTTTTCCCGTTCTGTTACATCCTGAACAATAGAATACGTTGACGCTATATTACCTTGCTGATCATACAATATAGAGTTGTACCACTCGCAATAAATCACCTTCCCCGACTTGGTGATATTCCGATTCACAATGTTTGAAGAGCTTAATTTCTTTTCTACCGCATGTTTGAAAAAAGCCTGAACCTGTTGCTGGTCTTCCGGATGAACAAACTGATCAAAGAAATCTTTATTCAGCATGACTTCTTCCTCGGCGTATCCAAAAATAGATTCGGCCTTTTTAGACCATCGAAAAACCAGGTGATCAGCATTCCATTCTATTTCTCCAAAAGGGAAATCCTGAAGTTCAACCTGAGAAGAAATAGGGTTTGAGCCCGAGTCCGGGTTCATCACTTCTTTGTCGAGCAGATGAGCAATGACAAGTCGGGCTGGTTTCCCTTTGTAATTCATTAAATGAGCTGCAAGCTGGACCGTAAACCCTTTTCCAGATTTTCCTTTTAACTCCCAAATGGAGTCGAACCCCACATGCGATTGTAGTTTGTTATGGCCAACGGTCTCAACATGCACTCGTTTTCCTAAATCGAGTAGTCCTTTACCAATCAGTTCTTTTCGGGTAAACCCAAGTACATGCTCTGCTACTCTATTTACATCCAGGATGGTAAGTTCTATCTGGTCGCACACAAACATGGGTTGTGTGTCAAAAAAACCAATCTCTTGGTTATCAGTCATTGGGTGCTGGAAAAATCGATTAAGTTTAAAATATGCAGTAAAACGATACGACAAGTCAACGTCGTTTTTTTGATTTCTATTCCACACACCTCCCTTACTTTTTTTCTATCTTTGCAGGCCAATTTGAAAACGTGTTAATGTCTCACAATACCATTACCCTGTCCCTTCCTGATGGAAGCACCCGCGAATATGAACAAGGTGTAACCGGGCTTGAAATCGCTCAGTCGATCTCATCCGGATTAGCCCGGGCTGCATTAAGTGTAACCTGGAATGGAGAAATCCTGGATTTGAACCGTCCGATTTCTGAAGACGGAACCATAACCATTAACACATGGGACTCAGAGGATGGCAAGTACACCTTCTGGCATTCTTCTGCTCACTTGTTAGCAGAAGCTGTACAGGAACTTTATCCGGAGGCAAAATTTGGGATTGGTCCTCCTATTGAACAAGGGTTTTACTACGATATTGATTTTGGTGATACAACCATCACCCCGGATGACCTTTCAAAGATTGAGAAGGCATTCCTGGAGAAAGCCAGGCAGAAGGTAACCTTTGACCGAAGAGAGGTATCCAAAGAAGAAGCGTTGACTCATTACCGGGAAAAGGGAAATGAATACAAAACAGATCTGATTGAAGGGCTGGAAGACGGTGATATTACGTTTTATACCCAGGGCGGGTTCACCGATTTATGCCGGGGTCCTCATATTCCCAATTCCGGATTGGTAAAAGCCATTAAACTTACCAATCTGGCCGGGGCATACTGGCGTGGAGATGTAAACTCCCGGCAGTTGACACGAATTTATGGAATCAGTTTCCCCAAGCAGAAAATGCTGGACGAACACCTCCACCAGGTGGAAGAAGCAAAGAAAAGAGATCACAGAAAACTCGGTAAAGAACTGGGTATCTACATGATCGATCCTATGGTAGGCAGTGGTTTACCCATGTGGTTACCTAATGGGACGGTGTTGAGACGTACCTTAGAATCCTTTTTGCGCGACGAACAACTGAAGCGTGGGTACAAAGAGGTGATTACTCCGCATATCGGGAATCTTGAACTCTACAAAACCTCAGGGCATTACCCTTACTACCAGGAATCGCAGTACGATCCCATTAACGTTGATGACGAACAGTACATGTTAAAGCCCATGAACTGCCCGCACCATCACCGTATTTATGATGCCGAGCGCCGGAGCTACAGAGAACTTCCCCTTCGTTTAGCAGAGTTTGGTTCTGTGTATCGCTATGAGCAGTCGGGCGAACTAAGTGGCTTATCCAGGGTTCGCGGATTCACGCAGGACGATGCCCACATTTACTGTATGCACGATCAGCTGAAAGAGGAAATCAAAGCTACGATTGAGCTGACACAGCTCGTGTTTGCCACCTTTGGAATGCCTGTTGATATTCGCCTCTCCTTCCGCGACGAGAATGATGATAAGTATGGAGGCAACTCCGAGTATTGGGAGCGCGCACAACGTGAGATTCGTGAAGTAGCCGATGAAATGGAACTCGATTATCACATTGCTCCGGGCGAGGCCAGTTTTTATGGACCAAAAATCGATTTCATCATTCGTGATGCAATAGGAAGAAAATGGCAGTTGGGTACGGTTCAGGTAGATTATGTTATGCCCGAGCGGTTCGATTTAACGTATATAGGATCGGATAACGAAAAGCATCGTCCGGTTATCATCCATCGCGCACCATTCGGATCAATGGAACGCTTCACCAGTATCTTAATCGAACATTTTGCCGGCGATTTCCCCGTTTGGCTCTCTCCCCTTCAGGTAAAAATTCTCCCCATCTCCGATACACAGAACGACTATGCACAGCAGTGTGCGGAACAGTTAAGCACATTGGGAGTACGTGTTGAGGTCGATACCCGAAGTGAACAAATCGGAGGCAAGATACGAGATGCGGAAACGAGCAAAGTACCATACATGTTAATCGTAGGTGCGAAGGAGATGGACAACAACGCTGTTTCTGTACGTAGGCACAAAAAAGGAGATATTGGAAGTTTCCCATTTTCTGATTTTCTTTCCAGTATAGCTGAAGAAATAACAACAAAAGCATTACCAAACACTTAACAAACCAAAGAGGATAACTATCGCAAGAAGAAATTTTCGTGGTCCTGCACCCGTGAAAGAAGACCGGCCCCGGTTAAATGGAGAAATTCGAGCTCAGCAAATACGGGTTATCAAACCGAACAATGAACACGAGATTACCACACCAGAACGGGCACTTAAAATTGCGGAGCAATTCAATCTTGATTTAGTAGAAATTGCACCTAATGCTAACCCACCGGTTTGCAAAATTATCGATTTCGGGAAATATCAGTTCGAAAAGAAGAAGAAAGAAAAAGAAGCAAAGAAAAAGCAACATACGGTTACGGTAAAAGAACTCCGGTTTCGTCCTAATACCGACGATCATGACCTAGAATTCAAAACCAGACATGCCAGAGAGTTTCTAGAGGCAGGAGATAAAGTAAAGGCTTCTGTTCAGTTCAGGGGGCGTGATATGTTGTACACCGAAAAAGGTGAACTCCTTCTGCTAAAACTTGCCAAAAGCCTGGAAGATGTTGCCAAGATTGAAGCGCGACCTAACCTGGAAGGCCGGCGGATGATTATGATCCTGACTCCTTCAAAGTAGTCCCATTATTCCTGCCTGAAGATCGGTGTAAATCAGTATGCGTTTTGTATGGGCTTTGTGTTGTTTACAGCAGTGAGAATCCGTAATTTTGAAGTCTTTAAATTTTCACAAGCATAGCGTTCCATGCCTAAAATGAAGAGTAATAGTGGGGCAAAAAAGCGATTCAAAGTTACCGGCACCGGTAAACTGAAACGCAAAAAAGCTTTTAAGCGCCACATTCTTACTAAAAAAAGCAGCAAAACGAAGAGACAGCTGGGTAGCGATACCATCGTTACTGACGCGGATACCCCGCGTATGAAAGAGCTGATCCCTTATAAATCTTAATACCAAACTAGCACAAAATGCCACGTTCACTAAACTTAGTGGCTTCCCGTCGCCGTCGCAAAAAGATCCTATCTCAAGCGAAAGGTTACTGGGGCAAGCGCAAAAACGTATATACGATTGCAAAAAATGCGGTTGAGAAAGGGTTACAATACCAATACCGCGATCGCCGTAATCGTAAACGTGTGTTCCGACGTCTATGGATCACCCGAATTAATGCAGCAGCACGAATCAACGGTCTTTCCTACTCTAAACTCATGTACGCCATGAAAGAGAAGAACATGGAAATTAACCGAAAAGTGTTGGCTGACCTTGCGGTGACAGACCCGGAAACGTTTGCTGCCATTGTACAGGAAGCTACTGCTTAAACGCAATTTCTGTCATTTTAAACCGATAATTCTTTCCCAAGGGTTATCGGTTTTTTTATTTTCACTCCTTTAATTGGGAAAACCTACGTTTCATGCTCAACGACATTGAAGAACTGCTAGCGCAGATAGATGCTTACTCCATCTCTACACCAGAAGAATTGGAGGAATTTCGTTTAACTTACCTATCCCGGAAAGGAGTCGTTCAATCCCTGTTTGGAAAAATGGGTTCTGTTGCCAAAGAAGAGCGTGCAGCCGTTGGAAAAGCCATGAACCAGGTAAAACAGCGGGCACAATCGAAGTTTGAGGAAGCTAAGCAAGCTCTTGAATCGAATGTACATACCACACGCTCTGCTGTTGATGATCTTACGTTGCCGGCACCTGCAAAACCACTAGGCTCTCTACATCCCCTCACTCAGACCCTGGAAGAAATGAAGTCCATTTTTTACAGGCTGGGTTTTACCATAGCCGATGGACCGGAAGTGGAAGACGACTTCCATAACTTCACAGCGTTAAACTTCCCTCCTAACCATCCTGCGCGTGATGAACAGGATACGTTCTTTATCCGAAAGAGCGATGATCCCGATATCGACGATCTCGTGTTACGAACACATACTTCCCCGGTTCAAATACGGTTGATGGAAAATCAAAAACCGCCCATACGATCAATTATGCCCGGGCGCGTGTACCGGAACGAAGCCGTATCTCCCAAATCCTATTTTCTGTTCCATCAGGTAGAAGCTCTGTATATCGATAAGAACGTAAGTGTGGCCGATTTGAAAGAAACACTTATCACGTTTGTTAAACTGATGTATGGCAGTGATGTAGTCTACCGTTTGAGACCTGGTTTTTTCCCCTTCACCGAACCCAGCCTGGAAATGGATATCTGGTGGGAAGTTAACGGGAAAGGCAAATGGCTGGAAATCTTAGGATCCGGAATGGTAGACCCAAATGTACTCACCTTTGCCGGTGTTGATCCCACAGAATACACAGGCTTTGCATGGGGTATGGGAGTGGAACGTATTGCCATTCTTAAATATGGTATTGATGATATCAGGACCTTCTACGAGAATGATGTCCGGTTTTTAGAACAGTTTAACTAGCCTTGTTTCCTTTATACAATGAACATTTCATACAACTGGCTTAACGAATTTATTGACAACCCCTTATCTCCCGACGAAACTGCTGAAAAGCTTACACTGATCGGATTAGAAGTAGAGGAAATCAAAACCATTGGCTCCAGCCTGGAGGGAGTGGTTGTAGGTGAAGTACTTGAGACCAAACAACATCCGAATGCCGACCGCCTGAAGGTATGCCAGGTCGACCTGGGGTCTGAAACAGTACAAATTGTGTGCGGAGCTTCCAATGTTGCAGCCAGCCAAAAAGTAGCCGTGGCTACCGTAGGTTCTACCCTGCCTATACCCCTTGAAAATGGCGAATTCCTGTCCATCAAAAAGGCAAAACTGCGCGGAGAAACCTCCGAAGGGATGATTTGTGCAGAAGATGAATTGGGACTTGGCGATGATCATGAGGGTATTCTCGTACTTGATAACGAGCTAAGCGTAGGCACCCCATTTAATGAAGTGGTGGAAACCTACACCGATACCATTATCGAAATCGCGATTACGCCAAACCGTCCTGATGCGACCTGTCATCTGGGTGTGGCCCGTGATTTATCGGCCGCGTTAGACCTCCAGCTCCGACATCCTTATCAGGAACTTCCTCTGAAGTTAATGGATGATCCTTCTGATTCAACCAATGGTACTGAGGTTTCCATATCCATAGCATCACCGGAAAAATGTAACCGGTACGCAGGTCAGCTCATTAAAGGAGTTCAAATCGGTGAATCTCCCGATTGGTTAAAACGACGAATCTCTGCTATCGGGCTCCGCCCGGTCAATAACGTGGTCGATATCACAAATTATGTGATGTATGAGTTGGGCCAGCCGCTGCATGCTTTTGACTTTGACCTTCTTTCCGAAGGAAGCATTATCGTGCAGGATTTTGATGAACCCGTTGAATTTGAAACTCTGGACCATATCAAGCGGACATGTGCACCCGGTACCTTGTTTATCTGCGACAGTCAAAAGCCGGTAGCTATTGCCGGAGTTATGGGTGGCCTTTATTCTGAGGTGAGTGACGCCACAACCAATATCTTACTCGAAAGTGCTTACTTCGATCCCGGAACCATACGAAAAGCGGCCAAGGCCCAACAACTGCAAACCGATGCTTCATATCGTTTTGAGCGGGGTATCGATCCCGAATTGCAGGCGCTGGCTGCGTTAAGGGCTACGCAGCTCATTACAGAAATTGCTGGTGGTAAAGCGGTCGGTTCACTAACCGATGTACATCCTGTACAACACCCCACCCTCTCACTTACCCTTACCAAATCGTATACAAATCGTTTGCTGGGTACTTCGTTTAGCATAAGCGAGATTGTCCGGATCTTATCCGGTTTAGAGTTGAAGGAGAATACAAGAACGGAAGAAGAGATCGTGTACGAGATTCCTTCTTTTCGGCCTGATCTTACCCGAGAGGTGGATTTAATTGAAGAAGTTGGACGGCTATACGATTATAACCGTATTCCAAAGCCAGAGCACGGGATTTTTGTATCCTCAGAGCCGGTAAACAGCTGGGAGCAGCTCAAATCATCGATCCGCAACATCGGGGTCGAACTTGGATTCAGAGAGATCTACACCAATTCCTTAATCTCTGAAGAGGAAGCCGCTCTGTTTGGGGAACCTGAGTCGATGATACCTACCCTCAATCCACTGAATTCAGAGATGAGTACGCTACGCCCCAACCTGCTTCACGGGTTTCTGAAGGCCGCAGCATATAACGCAAACCGATTGGCTAAATCCGTTCGGTTCTTTGAGGTTGGCAATGTATTCCATTCCTCGAAACGGAACCCGTATCATGAAGGTATTGGCGAGGAAACAAGCGTTTTATTTGGCCTTTCTGGTGCCCGGTATACCGAGCAATGGCTCACCCCTCCTGCCATGTATTCAGCGTTCGATTTAAAGCAGGAAGTAGATGCCTTTCTCATCAAGCTTGGATTCACATCGGGCATAAAAACCAGGCTGTTGGAAGACGGAACTCTTGAGTACACGTTTAAAAAGATGGCTCTCGGATCGATACAAGCCGTTTCACCGGAGTTACAACAATCATACAGCCTGAATCAACCCTGCTTTACCACCGAGTTTTCCTTAAATGCACTTGCCGATGCGTTGAACAAGATGCCGGAAAAGAAATTTGTTCCTATTCCTAAGTTTCCCCCGTTTGAGTTCGATTTTGCTGTACTTGTTGATAAAGATATTCAGGCCGGTAAACTCCTGGATCAGATTAAGGCTAATGCCGGCAATCAATTGATGTCTGTGGATGTGTTTGATGTGTTCGAAGGAGACTCGATCGGAGCCGACCAGAAGAGTCTTGCGTTCCGGTTAAATTTCCTTGATCCGAACAAAACGTTGAATATCAAAGAAGTAGAACCTATTATTAACCGAATCGTTAAGGTATTGGAACAACGGTTTTCAGCAAAACTTAGAGGTTAAACAGGGAACTATGCAGCAACTTGCAGAACAACGTGATCGCTTTCGGGAGCTTCTTGAAGAAGTTGTGGAGCAAGTGG
>JBCBST010000060.1:0-18372 GCA_039819115.1 Bacteroidota bacterium | reverse complement strand
GGCACCTTTTGATTTAATTCCTTCTTGATTTAATCATAAAATCAACAAAAAGCGTATAACAAACCCGCCAAAATTATATTCATTTCCGCCGCATCAAATCCGCCAACTATAACAATTCCGCCATCATCCAGGGGTGTTGATGGGTTGAAAGGTTGTCTATCTGGTGTCCGCTAGTGCTAGGATTGGGGCTTGTGCTAGAATGAATATTCTGGGTAAGTGGCATGAAGCCAAAAACGAAAACCCACTGTTTGACGAGTTTCAGTTTGGGATACAGTCGAAGACTCGGATAAGTACTGAAACGAGGAGTTTGGCCTGCCTGTCCGGTAGGCAGGGTTTTCTTGATTTTTTCGACTCTTTTGTATCAAGACAAAAGGGTCAAAAGAAACCAATCTGAGTTCATATCCTAGCTAATGTACAAGTGAGAAGCAGGTTTGATATCCTTCGACACTGCCCGTCTTTCGACGGACAGGCTCAGGATGACAGCATGAATAAAGAAATGATCAACAAAAGGGTTACTGGGCGTTCAGCGTTTTGCCTTCATGCCACTTACCCAAATGCGCCGTTCTGAATTCAAAAAGTGACCTTATAAGAGGGGGTGGTGAAATGGTGTCTAAGAAACAGATTTAGAACTGCTTAGCGATTCATAAAGAATTTCCCATCTCTTCGTCATCCTGAAACCAAGCCTGCTGGCCATGCCTTCGGCAGACGGGGCAGCCAGGTTCAGGATGACAGCTATTTTTTGTAACCACAAAGATGTACTGTGGGTAAGTGGTATTTCATCTTCCCAAAGAGAATACAACGGAGATCACTATCCCGTATCACGCTTCTTCTTGTTTGTAGGCATACTCAATCAGGGCATCCATGCTGATAAAATCCAATGCCCGTTCCGCGCAGGCTTCCAGAACGACTAATGGCGCTTTGCCGTGATCATAGGCTTCTTTCCATCGTAACGCACATACACACCAGCGGTCACCCGGTTGTAAGCCCGGAAAGCTATATTCCGGTCTTGGGGTGCTTAAGTCATTGCCCATCTGTTTGGAAAAGGTCAGGAATGCTTCGGTCATAATGGAACACACCACATGTGAACCCACATCGGAATCGTCGGTACGGCACAGCCCGTCGCGGAAGTAACCGGTTAAAGGATCAAAGCAGCAGGGGATGAGTTCTTCGCCGAATACGTTTTTTGCCATGATATGCGGTGTATTTTTAATTAATTCACTGTTGGGATAAAGCGAGAAAGGGAGGGTTTCGTTTGGAGAACCCGGTCTTTTTTGGGTAGCCTGGCCTTACCCCGCTTTAATTCGATCGGTAATCTGGCGATGCCATTTTACATCTTCCCATATTCCTTTGAACTGAGGGTGAGTGAAATTGGACGTGCAGATGAATTTGTATGGATCATGTTTTAAAGCCAGATCAACACATATATCTGCCGATTCCTTAACCCATCGCCAGTCCAGTGCCGGATGATCATACCATAAAATAGGTCCCCATCCTTCGGTATTTCCACACACCAGGTTGTGTTGAGTGGCCGTGTCAGCAATAGTGGTGATCCTTCCATCTATCCACTCCACTAAGGAATTTCTGTTTTCGCTCCAGTAGTTCATCAGATTGGTATGGATCTTCCCCAAATCGAGGGTTTGATCTCTTGACGCAATCTCATTTAAACCGGGAATCTGGTTGGTATGAGCAAACCATACATGATAATCCAGCGCGTCAAAATGTGACAGGTCGATCTGGTTCAGGGGCATTCCTGAGTCCAGGGAGGTAAAGATATCCAGCTGGGGATATTTTTCTTTTAACGCTAAAATCGTGGTATTGATGAACCCGGTGTAGAATTGCTGTTTCAGGGGATTCCCTTCTATATCGCCTCCATCCGGTATGTTGGCATCCGGGTTATCCAGCTTGAATTGTTCCACATCTGAACGTTTGTTCAGCTCACTTTTCAGCCAGTCGTACCCATGCCAGAAGGGATATTCGTTTAACAGATCAACATAGAGTACATCCTCCAGCAGGTCATGATCCTGAAGAAAAGCAAGGGTTTCATGCCAGGCTCTGAGTAAACCACCTTCTTCCATAAAGATGTCTTTTCGATCAGTGCCATGACGGATAAACCAGGTAGCCAGACCCACTTTGATCCCATAGGCCTTACATTTCGGAAGGAATTCCAGTAATGCTTCCCGGGGATTAAACTCCATGGTGTAATCGTTTCCCCAGAGGGACGGGGTCCAGCCGTTTTTCGTGCTCTTAAACACGGATTGCCGGGTTCCATCGGTATCAGCAGCTACATACTGGGGCATCACATCGATTCGGATGGCGTTATATCCCCTGATGGATAATTCATTCAACACACGATCCCAATCTTCAAACTCCCCGTAGCGATGGTGTCTCAGGATCCAGCTGTAATCCCACATCGCAATGGCCAGGGGTGTTTTAAGATCAGATAGTTTGGTTCCCTTGTTTTCGGTTATTCTGGATGTGGGTAGTAGCGATCCGCGTGCCATGTCCGGAATCATGAAAGCCCCACCGGCCAGGGACAGTGTTTTTATAAAATCACGTCTGCTATGCTGTTGCTCCATGTTCAGGCGGAATTAGGGATGTACAGTGTGCTGCTGTTACTGTGGCTGCCAGATGGAGCTTAACGTATGCATTTCGCTGGAACATCCCCGGTTTTTTGGGGAGGATTTTACGTCGTTGCATGATTTTGCCTACAGGCTTCTCTTGGGAAGGCAGTGGGCAGGGTATCCCAAACTAAGAACCTTCGGAATGAGGGGAACGTAGAGGCGTATGGCGATACGCCAGGTTTAGAGTGATCATTCACCAATAACCCGTCATTCCGGACCAGTCCGCCTTGCCCGCCTGCCGTAGGCATGGCCGGCGGACGCCGATCCGGAATCTTAATCTGAATGAAGGGCATATTCAAAGAATCAGATTCCTGCCTAGACAGGAATGACGAAGAGAGAGGCACCATTTTAACCTACACCTGTTGTTGGTACATGCTTTTTATATCCCTTTGTAAGACCGGGAGTACGTCACGTTCAAACCATTCATTTTTCTTCAGCCAGATGTTATTTCTCGGAGAGGGGTGGGGCATCACAAAATAGCTTGGATAATAATCCTTCCAGTTTTTAACGGTCGAGGTTAAGTTCTCTTTTCTGCGCTCACCTAGGAAATAAGCTTGGGCATACTGACCAATCAGGAGGGTTAATTCTACGTTTTGTAACTCGTTAAGGATTTTACGCATCCATGTTTGGGCACAAATGGGGCGGGGAGGTAAATCTCCGGATTTGCCTTTGCCTGGAAAACAAAAATCCATCGGTACAATGGCAACCTTATCCTTGTCGTAAAAATCATCGTCTGATATGCCCATCCATGCTCTCAATCGTTTCCCGCTGGCGTCATTCCAGGGGATACCTGATTCTATGGCCTTGATACCGGGTGCCTGACCCACAATCAGGATTTTGGATTGAGATGAAAAACTCAACAGCGGTTTTGAATCCGGCGGCTCACATCCCTTACAGATATCTGAATCGATGATTTCTCTTAAGAGTAGCTCAGCGGAGTCCATGGTATCGTCTTCGTTATGATCGCTAATGTACACGTTTCCCAACATAAGCGAACCATGTGCCGGCTTATTGGTACCGGGTTTCATTTTTAAGGAATGGCTGTCATCCTGAGGATCCAAAGGAGACGAAGCCTGTCCGCCAGCTGGCGGACAGGTTGACGAAGAGATTGGATGTCCTATATACATCTACCAGCAGTTCTGGATCTTTTTTACCACCACTTCTCTACGCTCCCTTATGGGTCATCCTGAACTTGGTTCAGGATCTTAGTGGAGACCATGTATTCATGTACTGGCCCGGGCTAGACTATGTCAGATACCCGTAGGGGCGTATGGCGATACGCCCCTACCAATGGAGCAAGGCCTCAATATATTAGTTGAAAGCTTGTAATGATGAGCCAGGGATGTCTTTCGACAGACTTGAATACGTTCCGAAAGCAGACCTTTGGAACGAGGGGAAAACCGTGAGCAATAGGACGACCCACAGCCGGGCGGTGACATATAGCCGGATAAAGTCTCAGGAGGTTCTGATTCTTGTTTGTCGAATAACGATGCGTAACAGCTTTAACCGCATATTAAACTGCCAGCGTGGTGCTTGTGGCTGCTCCATATGCTCGCTCACCATAATAAGAGCGACCACCATCATAGCTATATGATGTCCATAGGGCAGAAGCATAGGGAACAGCATGATGGCCCAGCCTGAACCTACGCACCATACACCGTGCATAACGCCGAATAAACCTACATCCCGGCTTGCCGCCCATCCGAACGCAGCAATAGGCCGGTGATAATGCCCCCGGTTTAGGAAAAACTGCTTCGCCGGAGAGCATTGCCAGACAATAGCTATCAGACCTCCCAGTATAGCCGGCGCAAACGAACCGGGCATACGTAGTTTTAAGGTCTGGATCAATATGGTTATAACCACGCCTGCAACACCCCAAACCAGTATATAACCCGTTAAGAAAAGCACCGCAGCCCTAAACCTTTTGCGTTTAAAGGTACGCTCGTATATGTATTGAACGGGCGCGATCAGTTTGGGCATCATCATAGCAAGCAGCATCAGTATCCAGTAAGCCATCATCCCTGGAAAGGAAGTGATATGCAGGCTCATTTCATGGGATGCCATTGAATGCTCATTCCCCCCTGCGGGACTATGATGAGCAGGCAAAACACTACCAGGATTGAACAGAATCACAATCCAGAACACGGTACTTACGCCAAGAATCACCAGATTTATGGCATAAGTTACCTGTTTTGAGTTTTTCATTAACCCTGCTGTTCCCGGTAAATACTTATCCTTCCCACGTTGATGGACTCATCTTCCGGAATGTTATTCGGATAGATTGAAACGTCCAGTGAATCGGCATCAAGCTTGTTTTCGAGGTGCAGGTCGTCTATGATGGTGGTTATATCGATGGTGAAGCTAAGGCCAGTACCACCGTGTTGACCATCCTTGTCGGATGCATCGAGCAAGCCAAACAAAGAGATATGTGCTGCGAGCTGGTTGTTAACAGACACGGTAAGTATGTTGGCATCCAGGCTTCCTGTCACATTCTCAATCTGGAGATAGATTAAATCCGGAATATCTACTTCCGACGCTTTAAACAAGCTATCAGACACGTTTTTCCGGACATCACTATCCAGTCTCAGTTGTGTTTTAAGGCCCGACCCTCCCAACTCAAGGGAGCCTTCACTTGCACCTACAAGTTCAGAATTTGTTCCTGTGCCCATATTTTCGGTATTAAGAGCTTCGGTTGTCAGTGCTCCGAGTTTATTCAATCGTTGTGCAAGAGTATGTACCGGAGCCGGAGCTGTGATCAGGTCTTCATAAATGTAATCCAGTTGGGCTAAACTATCCACATCCTGCGGAGTAAATGTCCAGTTTGTTCCATTCGGCATAGGCATGACAAATGCCCTGGCTCCCACAGCTACAGGTCCGTTAAGCCAGTTGGGATCGGTTGGGTTACTGTTACCCTGAGCATTCCACGAAGCCCACATACGATCTATATTGCAATGATGTAAATAGAATATCGGATCGAGTGCAGCAGTACCCGGGTACGACATAAGACCGGCGCGGCTTGGGATACCTCCTCCAACCTCGGTATGTACCAGGTTATGAGGATTGGCTTCCAGGTTTCCGTTTAGTCCCTGGCCGTGGTTAAATGAGGTGACAGAGCCACCATAGCCCGGTGCGGGTGTAACTGCGTTACTGCCGGTATAAATGGTATTCTGCTGGCATTTCTCCGAAACTACCGTTGTATCTACATAAACATTTCCATCGTTATTCGGTCCGTATCTGGCATCTACATACAGGGGATTAGGGTTGCCATCGGGAAGGTTCGTCTCTGTGAACGCCGGAGGAATACGGTATTGATCATCCGGACCAAAGTAGTTCCAGTATGGTAACGCCCAATCCTCAGGGCCATCCAGGTCAATGATTGCTGACCGTAACTGGGCCTCAATAGCAAGAAGATATCCGCGGTGCCAGGGCGGGAAAAACCAACTCTGGTGCTGGCACTGATTCCAGAACTCATCGATTACACTTTGGGCAGGGAGTGGCGTGACAGGCACATTTGGTGGTGGGGGAATGGTATCCCAACTGTACTGGGCGGGTACGGATCGTGTAATATATTCTCCGTGTATCGCCGCAAAGAACCACCAGCTGTTTTGATCATCTAACGTTTTGGATTGTAAGGCACCTACGCCTTTGGCATACCATAAGAGGTCAGGATTGTCGAATGTGCCCCCGTGGTTCCAGGCATTGTTTCGTGTGAAAGGCATAATAATATGTTGTTTTAGAGCGTATTCACTCGTTAGTCTTTTTGATTTTCCCATTGTTCAGCTTGGCATACGGAACCGTTCAAGGTTTTTAACAACCTGATACAGACGATAAGCGTCGGTCTGCTTGATGGTTGTTTCCCCTTGAGTAACACGCTTGAACGGCCGTTCCAAAATGTATTCAGAGCATTCATATCTCTGATTCTAAATGCACATTGTACATCCGGCAGTAATACGAAATAAAGTGCATAAACCCGGTCTTATTTCAAAATAAACAACTATTTATTGCTAGTTTTTTTTAGAAAACCACATACCCATGCAGGGGAGAGAGGGATTAGTTTACTGCTTCCAGAAAGCAGGAGAGAAGATGATGAGGACCGTGAAGATTTCGAGGCGGCCGATCATCATAAGGAGGATGAGTACCCATTTACCGAGGTAGTGGAGCTGAGCGAAGTTATCCGTAGGGCCGAATTCCCCCCAACCCGGACCGACGTTGCCTAAGGCGGCGATGCTTGCCCCCGCAGCGGACATGATGTCGTATCCGAACATGGAGATGATAAAGGCTCCCATCCCGAAGGTGAGGATATACAGAATGAAGAAGCTCAGTACGGTCCGCTGGATGTTGTTATCTACCACCTGGTCCCCAATACGAACGGGCAGGATGGCTTTGGGATGAATGATCTGGCGGATTTCACGGCCAGTGTTGCGGATCAGGATCATCCAGCGCACCATTTTGATACCGCCCCCGGTAGACCCGGCACATCCACCGGTAAAGAACAGGATGAGCAGGAAAAAGGCGGCAAAGGAATGCCAGAGTTCATAGTCGTCGGTGCCGAACCCTGTGGTGGTAATGATGGCAATGGCCTGGAAAGCGCCATAACGCAGGGCATCCAGAATGGAACGATCGGTGGTGATCCATAAAACGAGGGAGATGACCAGCACCGCAATGAAGGTGATCAGGGTATAAAACCGGATTTCCCGGTTGGCAAAAAAGGTTTCCCGGTCGCCCCGGAGCAATCGGAAGTGCATGGCAAAGTTGATCCCCGCTAAAAACATGAACAGGGTGATAATCCAGTCGATATAGGCGGAGTTAAAGCCGGCCACGCTTTCATTCAGAGTGGAGAACCCGCCGGTGGCGAGGGTGGCCATAGCATGGTTTAAGGCGTCGAACCAGTCCATGGAGGGGTGAACCCATAGCAACACAAACTCCAGGGCGGTAAACGCCACATACACCACCCACAGCAGCTTTGCGGTTTCCTGCACCCGGGGCGTAAGCTTATCGGTGGTGGGACCGGGTGATTCAGCCTGGAACAGCTGCATGCCTCCAATTCCCAACAAGGGAAGGATGGCAATGGATAACACGATGATTCCCATTCCGCCTAACCAGTGGGCTAAGGATCGCCAGAATAAAAAGCTCTTGGGGATGGCCTCAATATCCGGGTTAATGTGTCCGCCGGAGGTGGTGCCCCCTAACACCGTGGAGCCGGTGGTGGTGAGGCCACTCATGGTTTCAAAGACGGCATCGGTGTAGCTGGGGAGTACTCCGGAGATCACAAAGGGCAGGGCGCCTACCAGGGACAGAGCCAGCCAGGTGAGGCTGACCACCAGGAAGCCTTCCCGGATACGAAGTTCGTCTTTGGGTTTAAAGAAGTACCACAACGTTCCGCCGGCCACAAAAGCAATACCGGCCGAGATGAGGAAGGAGTGCCAGGTGCCTTGCTGGTACACCAGGTCGATGATAACGGGTAGGAGCAATGCAAAACCCATAAAAAAGATGAACGCTCCCAGGATGCCCAATACCGTCAGCACCTCAATACGGCTGCGGTTAAGGCCCGAGATGTCGCTGAAAACCGACATCAGTTCAGCATCTGCGTTACTTTCTCCACGGCGTCGGGCAGGCAGAACACCATTACCCGGTCATTAGCCCGGATGACGGTTGTACCGGTTGCAATTTCTACCGAGCCATTACATAACACCCCGCCTATCACGCTGTTTTCCGGGAACTTGAGCTTGGAAAGGGGTTTATTGATGACTTTGGATTTCGGGGAAGCTTGTAATTCAATCACTTCCGCCCGGATTCCCCGTAGTTCGGTTACCGAGATCACGTTGCCTTTGCGTACGTACCGATGAATTTCGTTGGAGGCGGCCACTTTTTTATTGATGATGGCATCCAGTCCGATCGTCTGGGCCAGCGGAATGAAATCAGGTTTGGAAACCAGGGCCACTGTCTTTTTAACGTCCAGGTGTTTAGCCATCAGGCAGGAGATGATATTCGATTCCTCATCATCTGTCACGGCGATAAACGCATCCATTTCGGAGATGCCTTCGGTGGCCAATAAATCGGGATCGGTGGGATTACCGTGCAGCACCATGCCGTTTTTAAGCTCAATGGCCAGCTCTTCGGCAATATCATAGTCCGGCTCGATGAGCTTTACCTGCCAGCCTTTCTTGGGATCTCCACACAGCAGGCGCGCAATCATGGCGCCAATGGCGGAACCACCGGCTATCATCACCCGAACCAGATCCAGTTCCTGTTTACCCGTAGTGGCTATGATGTCGGGAATATCGGCGGTTTTGGCCAGGATAAACACCTGGTCATAGGCCTGCATACGTACTGGTCCGGAAGGAATAAGGGTGATGCCCCGTCGCCCGATGGCAACCACCCGGAAAATGATGTTATCAAACTGTTTTGCGTAGTCGATCAGGCTTTTGCCGATGAGAGGGGAGTTTTTATCCAGTCGTATCCCCACCAGCTGCATCGCTCCTTCGGCCAGGTTAATCACATCACTGGCAGAGGATCGTTTGAGTAATTGGGCAATTTCGTAGGCCGCACTCTGCTCGGGATGAATCATCACATCAATCCCTAAGTCGTTCGGCGTAAGAGGGGCGTTATAGCTGCTGAATTCATCACTGCGAACCCGGGCAATCACCATTTTTGCTCCCAGCCGTTTACTCATCATGGAAGCGACGATATTCACTTCGTCCACGCTGGTTACAGAGATCACAATATCGGCCTGTTCCACACCAGCCCGCACTAAATCTTTGGCTGAGGTGGCGGTGCCTTCTACCACCAGGGTGTCGAGAGTCTCGTTTACTTTGGAGAGGGATTCCTTTTCACGATCAAGTACGGTTACATCGTGACGTTCTTTAGATAAAACGCTGGCCAAGTCGTACCCGATTTCTCCAGCACCAATAATGACGATCTTCAAAGGAAATCGATTTGTTTACTGCAAAGTGCATAAAGCTACCATCTTTTCGCGGTAAAATAAAGAGATGGCCCGGTGGAGTTATCCACAACACCTACTGGGCTGTTACCACAATCTCCACGCTTGCCGGTACCGATTGATCCACGTTTAAGTCGATAACTTCAACCACAAAGCGGTTCGGACCACGTATAAGCTCTACCTGTAACTGGGTACCCAGACCCAAAACGCGACCGTCTTGTTTCCAGGTGTATTGTACCTCATTACCAGCCCGGTTTACACCCGGTGCCGATACAATGGTGGTTGGGTTCACCGGGTTCCACGCTACCCGTACAGGTGCCGGTGTGCTTTCGAACCGTAAACGATCCACTACCTCAATTTGAGTGGTATCGGTGGCCAGTGTTTTACCCTGAGGGGCATACACCATGATGATAGGGGTGGTGCCTACCGAGTTGGCAATCCAGGCTCCGTTTGTGCCCTGGAAATTCCAGCCGGCTGGTAGTCCGAGGTTCGAGGCGTTTAAGGAGCCTCCAAGTGCAATGCGTTCCGGTAAATTCGGGGAAACGATGGCCGGGATCGGGTCAGGAGTAATTTCCACAATGGCAGAGTCGACCGAGTTTGGTAAACCCCGTCCGTCGTCCTGTACCAGCTTTAACTGGTACATGCGCGATTCGGTAGGAGTGAAGGATGGGGCCGGAATGGGCTGCCCATCCAGGAACCAGGTGGAGGTAAGGGGATCACGATCAGCATCCTGAGCCAACCCGGAGCTGAACCGTACTTCTTCGTTCAGGTACAGGTTGTCCGGACCGATGATTTGCGGCTTTGGAGCGCTGTTCGCAAAGAAGGTTTTTTCCAGTACCACCCGGTTATTGGCAGCGGTGGAGTTATCCAGTACCTCAAGCGTGACCTTATGCTCGCCCGGTGCAATGTATTTGATGATTTCCGAGGCATTTCTGCTCACGAATCCGTCATCAATAAACCATTTATATTCTTTGATATACCCATCGGGGTCTTTGGTCTGAAGGGCATCCAGTTTCAGATCGCTGCCTTCCGCAATGGTTTCGGGAATGGACCAGATGACTTCCGGTGCGGCATTCACGTTCAGCGATTTGGTGAGGCTGATGGTGTTACACGCCGTCTCGGTATTGGTGACCAGAGTCAGCGTGACGAAGTACTCGCCTGGAACGTTGAACGTGTACGAATTTTGAAGTCCTTCCAGCTTGTCGGCCAGGTTTTCGGAGTCGATGCTCCAGGTAGCGGAGCGGAAGCCGCCATCAGCATAGGAACCGGAACCATCCAGGGCGATGAGTTCGCCGGGAGAGATCCATTCAGGCAGGTTGAATTCCGCAATAGGACCTTCAATCACTTTTACGCGGGTGGTAGTCTGACTGATGTTACCACACTGTCCCGAGCCGGATCCTTCTGCAAGCAGGGACACGGTGTAGTCACCGGGTTGAGTGAAAATGTGTCGTATTTTTGGTCCTGTTAATGTGGTTCCGTCTCCCATATCCCAGGTCAGAGCCGGACTGCCACCGGAGGGATCGGTACTGGCTGATCCATCCAGATCGAGGGCCGTATTCACACAAATGGTGGTATCCGCGATATCTACTTTGGCTACGGGTGAACCTTCAATGATCACCGGTATCTTGGTGATGGTGGGTAACTCAGAAATGCCGTCGTTCAGGGTAAGAGTAGCTTCGTAAATGCCGGGTGTTTCGTACACGAAGGATGGATTCGCTTCTTCAGAAGTAACTCCGTTTCCGAAATCCCATTGTACTTTGAAGGGATCTCCATCGGGGTCGAAGCTCTGGGAGCTGTTGAATAATACGGTCTGACCCGTACAGGACGAGATCTGGGATTCCACTACGGCTTTAACCGGGCGGTTTACTAATACCTGTATCGATTCGGTGTTCACGCTGTTATCCAGTCCTTTTTTATCGTCGAGGGTGAGGCCTATGATGTGTACGCCGGGTACGGGAGCCTGCCAGGTAAAAGAGGCTTCCTTACGTTTGGAGCCGTCCGGAAGGGTCCACTCAAAATCGATGGGATCGTTATCCAGATCGTAGCTTCCCGATGCATCCAGCTTAACCGACATGGAGTTCGAGCGTATGGTTTTTTCGGATACGATGTAGGGCTGGTGGTTGATGTTGGCTATGCCTTGTACCACCGTTCTGGAGTTGGATAATCCCGCATCGTCAATTACAGTAAGCGTGAAGCGTTTGGGTCCCGGCTCGGTGAAAAAGCGCTGAATCTGCTTTCCGCGGATTTCAGTTCCGTCTTCAAATTGCCAGATGTACCGGTCGATATTGCCATCCGGATCGTACGAGTCGGCTGCCGTAAAAATGATTTCTGTATTCGGGGTGAGGGCATCGGGGATGGTTTCCCAGAGGACTACCGGGGGCCGGTTAACGGTCACCTGTTTGGTGATGAGGCCCTGAGCCAGTTCATATCCCGAGTTATCGGTTACCCGTAGCGTGACGCTATGCGGACCCGGTTCGGTAAAGGAGAGGGAGAGACGAGGTCCGGAGCCGGCCGGTTCGCCATCTGCAAACCATTCGTAGGTGTTAATTCCTCCGTCGGCATCGGAGCTTACGGTACCATCCACGGAGAATTCCTGCCCCGGTGCAATCATGACCGGTGCGGTGAAATCAGCTACAGGGAAGCGGTTAATGACCAGCTTGTGTTCGGTGGTCTGGGAGCTATTAGCCAGCCCGGATCCGTCATCCACCGTTAGCTGTACGGTGTATTCTCCCGGCTGCTGGTAAATATGGGTCACATTGGGACCAGTTGCACTTTGTCCGTCTCCAAAGTCCCACGCATAGGATACAATCTGGGATTCGCTGTCGGTGCTGTTCAGCCCGGAAAACTCCACATTCGCAAACGAAGTCTGGTTGGTAGCTGTTATAACCGGTGTAGGCGATGCGTTTACACTTACCGTGCGGGTAACCCGCTGCTTGGAATTGGATACCCCCCGGCCATCATCCACCTCCAGGGTGATTTCGTACATGCCCGGGTCGGTAAAAGAAATAGGTGCAGTCTCTGAACGGGCTACTTCGTTGGTATTCACAAACCAGCGGAAGGAGAGGGGGTTTCCGTTGGCATCGGAAGAGGCGTTACCATCCAGCTGAAACACTTCGCCGGGGGCCACACGATCGGGCACTAAAAACTGAGCTACCGGAGAGGCATTCACCTCGTAGGTTTTTGAAATACGATATGCGGCATTGTCGGCCCCGGAGTTATCATTAATAGAGAGGGATACCGAATAATTACCGGGAGCCTGGTGCAAAACGCCAACCTGGTCTCCAACACTGGTTTCAACGATTCCGATACCCGACCAGGAGTAAGTAAGCTGATCGTTATCCGCATCGGAGGCATTGGCTACGTTAGCAAGTACCCGTTCGGAGGTTCCGAATACTTCCGGAATCAGGATTTCGGCGTAGGGCTGGGTGTTTACACGCAGCTGAATTTCTTGTTCATCGCTGCTACACACCGGTGAAGAGCCCCCATCCGACACCCTGAGGGATATGGTGTATAAACCGGAAATGGTGTTTGAGAAGGTGAATGTAGGTTCCGTACCCCGTACCGCTCCATTCACAATCCAGGTATATTCGAGTTCTCTTCCTTCCAGGTCGTAGGAGTTTTCAGCCGAAAGGGTAATTCGTTCTGAGGGTGAAATGACCTCTTTGGGGGCTTGAAGGCGTGCAATGGGAGGGGTGTTCAGAAAAACGGGTTTGTTGTATACCCAGTACTCAGGCAGGTAGGCCGATCGGTTGGCTAACAGCACATCCACCTCGGTATTGCCACGGGTCTGAAAGGTGATCGCCGGGTTGGGCCCGCTGGCTATGGTGTTGTTTTGAAACACCCACTGGGCATTGGACAGCACCTGCCGCGAAAATGCGTTGGTTTGTATCTCAAAGGCCTTCTCCGTACAGTTGGGAGTAACTTTTTCGTTGATGAGTAACTGGGGTTTACGCACGGCATCCGTCACCAGCGGTTCAAATACCCAAAGCACTGGGCTGGCGCGCCCGGTAATGGTGAGGTTATTCAGCCAGTTATCGGAACCACTGATTTCTATCCCCCAGTTGTTTTCCAGTCCGAAGCGATTGGCCGGCATGCGTTCGCCCGTCAGGGCATAGGTTCCTCCGAAGGAATCCAGTTTTTTAACCTGGGAGTCTTCCTCACCGGAAACAATCAAATCGGGAGCGTTGGCTGCCGATCCGGAGTAGGGTTTTAACTGAAAATATTTATTGTTGTCTGATTGAAAGATGCCAATGGATAAGTCGATGGCGATGATTTTCCACGATGTTCCGGTGAGTACGCGTCCGTTGGCGTCTACCACCCGGAAGTTAAAGCTGTTCACATCGTCACCGTTATCGGCGCTTACACGTACCAGGTATCCACTGTTATTAGATACGGAAACATCGGTGAGGGGAACCCAGCGGTTTCGGTATCGTTCTTCTGATGCAGCAATCAGTTCTACGATAGGGTCCTGGCCGTTAGCCCGTGCAGCCACACTCCCATTTTGTTCGCTGTACAGCTGGTTGAAGGGATAGACGCGAAAACTGGTGGATGTATTATTGTCATTTTCAACAATCAGGTCTACCGCACCGCCCAGTCCGGCATCGTACACCTGGAGGGTGCCGTCAACGTCGCCTTCGGGCTTAATCCAGATGTCGTAGGTATGGCGGGTATCGCCGCTTTGTACAGAAACGGACTTCCCGGATATGGATAAATACATCTCCTGCCCAGCAGCGGGTGCAAAGGTAAGCATCGCCAATCCCAAGACGACAGGTAGCCGTTTAATCATATATGCAGGAAAAAATTAGTTAGCTTGAACAGTATACACTTTTGTCAGGTAGCTTGTACCGGTAAATGCATCCTTGAAGATAATAGAAACATTGCCTTCTTTCATCCTCGAAGTGAATCCCCATCTACCTTGTGAATCGGTTTTAATTCGTTTTTCATCTCCGTTATTGTTCACAAATACTTCAAGCCCGGGGTACGCATTACCCGATACCGTAATATTCTGCTGTTTGTTGATGTAAAACGTGTCGTTTGTGATACGTCCACCATTGGCTGTAAGTCGATACAAATCAGCTTCGGTGAGTCGTATCACACGTAGGGTTTTTTCGGTGGAATTTCCCGATCCGTCGGTGGTTTTAAGCGTCACCGATTTCTCCCGGGTTATATTGGAAACTTTCCAGGTAAACGATCCGGAGGGCTGAACCGCAACCAAAAAGCCGTTTACTGTCAGCTTTGCATCGGGTTCGGTGGTGCCATTTATAACCGCGGTATTGTCGGAGGTGAAAATAATTGAGCGCGTTGTCTCGTCCACAAAAAGGGCCGGAGATCGGCTATCGGTGTTTCGGATGATACGAACCGACTTCGTATAGGGCCCTTTCAGCCCCAGCCGGTCAATGGCCTGAACACGGGCAAAGGTACGGCCTTCGGCCAGGTTTTCGATCCGTACGGAGTTCGATGTGGTATTAACATCGGAAACGTTTTCGTCAAAATTAGCCTCTGTGCTGTATTGCACATGATAGCTGGTGGCGTCAGTAACGGGCAGCCAGCTTAGAATCACATCTTCGCGGTACAGAACGGTGTCCATGGAAGCCCACGCAATTTTTGGTGCCGGAAGCAGCTTGACAGGAGGGAGCGGCGCCTTGCCTTCTTCCACGATGGTTCCTTCATTTTTTCGAAGGGTTACGTTTACATCGTCCATACTTACAACGGTTTCGCCGTCGTAATTGGAGAGGGACGCTTTATCGTTTCCATCGGCTTCGGCGTAAAAATTCATGGAACGGATTTCGGACTGGGACGGACCTGCATTTAACACATAGGTGCTTTTTTCAGTTGCCGCTGCCGATAGCTTGGCTAAGATACCGCCGTCAACGAGGGTGATTTCGGTGTCGGAGCTATCATCCAGTTTATCGATGCGCGACTTCCGGATGGTGGCTTCTGTTTCGGGGCTTACCTGTATCTTTGTGCCGTCGGTAAAGGTGAGCGATGCATAGCTTTCTTCGTAGGTCTTGATACCATCGGCCTCTTTCAGCATGTCGCCTACAGCGGCCTGCAACCAGCTGCCTAATAGTCCAAGGCGTTTGTCTACCTTACCTTCTTTTTTGGAAAGCTGAGCCTGTACGGCAATCACCCGGTTTTCCGATAGTTTGGCGTCGAGGGCATCAACAGCGGGTTTAAGTTCGATACCTGCTTGCAGCGCCTGTTCCAGTTCTCCGTCGCGAATATGATTCAGGTAAACGCCAAGCACCTGGTTCGCGGCCTCAAGTTCTTCACGGGCAAATACCATAGCACCGGTGGCAATCAGTTCTTTTAACCGGTTTTGTTGCTCGTCTACTTCGTACGACATATCCGAAAGGGACTGAAGCTGTACAATATCGGAGCGGGTTAAGGTGAATGTGTTATTGGGAATGTCGTGGTCTGCGAGTTTTACCAGTACCGGCCAGTTCAGGACGCTACCGCTATATCGAACAGATATTTCCTGTAATTCGGCGGATGAAAAGGTGACCTGATCCTGAGCTGATATGTATTGTGCCGTGAGTGAGATAAGCACAATTGCCCCTATGTTCTTCATGATGTTATGCAGCTTGTTGTTTTTTCGGGAATATGAGTGTGAATTTACTTCCAATTTTAGAGTTCGACTCCAGGGTGATGTCGCCGGCGTGCCGGTTCATGATCTCTTTGACGTAGGCCAATCCCAGACCCGTACCTTTCTCTTTTGCCGCCTTAGGATTGGACTTAACTCTAAAGAACTTATCGAACACTTTCTTCTGATCTTCAATGCTAATGCCAAAACCGTGGTCTGTAATTCCAATTTTTATGTGTTCTTTATCTTCGGTGAGCTCTAGCTCTATCGTCCTGTTTTCATCACCATACTTAATGGCATTACTCACAATATTCTGAATGGCATCGAAGGCTAAATCTTTACTTCCTTCAATTTCAAAGGAATCACCATGAGGGATCACTTTTGTGTCCAGTTTTTTCTCGGAAAGCAGCGGATTGAGTACCGTTTTGACGTCTTCCACGATTTCGTGCAGGTTGATGTGTCTGAACTCGACGGGCAGGCGTCCGCTTTCCAGGCGCTGAACTTCCAGGAATCGGTTAACCAATGCATTCATCCGTTCCCCGGACAGGAAGACCTCCCGGAGAAGCTCATTCCTTGTGGGTTCGTCAAAGGAGGTGTTATCCAGCATCAGTTTGGAGAGCCCAACCACACCGGTAATCGGGTTTTTAAGCTCGTGAACAATGATGTTAATCATGTCGTTACGCTTAATATCCAGCAGGCGATCTTCGGTTTTGTCGTGAAGAATCAAAAAGGCAGCAACCTGGTTGGCATCACGATCTATGATCCTAAGTAGCTGGTAGTCAAAGTAATAGGTGGTTTCATCTTCCTGGATATGCCGGAGTTCCGCCTGATCGATGGTTACCACATAAGGATCAGGGTAATGCATGGTTTGTGTGGGTATTTCCAGGTGTATGGGGGAGCTGCTCAGGAAATCGTCCAGCACCGTTTGATTGGGATTTAGCTTAAGCTGTTCAAAGAACTGGCGTAAGTTGTTGTTCACAAAGCTAAAGGTTCCACTTCCATCCAGGATACCAATGAAATCCTCGGAATAGGTCATCATGTACCGGTTCTTCCATTCTTCCAGGATGATTTTTTCCACATTCAGTTTTTGATAGCGTTGCAGAGTGGTGCGGATGTGTTCCAGCGTATCGCGCATTAATCCGAACTCGGGAAGGGCGATGGGGGCAACCGGTTTGTCAAATTCCAGGTTACTCATCACTTCTACATCACCAATGAGGCTGGCTACGGGTTTGTTGATTCTGAAACTCACATAAAAGCTGAACAGGAGCATCAGCAGGAGAATAGAGGCACTGGATAAGCTGGTAAACAAGACCAGGTCGTTTACCGGTTTAAGGATAAAGGATTCTTCCACTGCAATAAGATGCCAGAAAGGAATGGTCTGAAACCGGGTTGACATGGCAAACCACTGATCTCCGTTCAACTCAATAGGTTCTGTATCTACAAAGCTGGCGTCTCCAACCAGTGTGCTCGGGAAGCTGATGGATGTGGACGGCAAAAGATTGGTTCCGTCTTCAAATACAATGCTGGCCTCATACTGTCCGTCGCCCAGTGGAATTTGTATGAGCTCCGTTAAAATGGTGCGTACATTAAAAAAGAGAACGAGGGAAAACACGTTTTCGCCCACCTGAATGGTGCGTTGGGTGAGGAAAAAGTCGACATCCGTTTGTTCAGAGGGTACCCAGCTCACATAAATACGTTCGTCCTGCAGGGCGGGTATCCACTGTATACCTTCTAACTGGTAGTTGACGTCGGAGTAGATGGAGCGCTCCATTTCCAGCGTTTCGTTCGACTGGATATCGGTAAGCTCTATTTTCATGAGTCCCGGCGTCAGGTTGATGCCCCGCTGTACCAACGACTGCACCTCAGCCGGTTTCTCCACAATGCCTTCTGCGAGATAGTTCGTGGCGTTTAGCCAGTCCCGGATCTGCTTATCGGCTCTTTTGAGAGAATATTCCTGGAGTTGGGAAACAACCGTAGTGCGCTCATTGATAATAGCTTCTTTATAACCAGGACGCACAAAAATCCATACCATTGCGAATGCAACCACAACGAGTAGAGATGAAATGAGGAAAATTCGTTGCTGTAAAGTGAGTTTCTGTACCATGTATAATGCTGAAAAGACAAAATTAAGTTAAAACACGACAAAAACGATTAGAATCAACTCATAAAATCAGGAATAAAATGCTCTTGTTTACGATAGCATAACACTGAGCTAACCTTTTCTTTAG
>JBCBST010000059.1:0-18537 GCA_039819115.1 Bacteroidota bacterium | reverse complement strand
TGCGTTACCTCGTATCGGAAGTTAAATTGGATATTGGAGTTGATATCGAAAAACAGCTGATCAGACTGACTGTAAGCTACGGTGTATCGGGTCACTCCCTGAGTAAAGTATTTGGTGTTATCCAGGAAAGCGAACGGAAAGGCCAGTCTGGGAACGGAGTATTCAGCACTTAGCTCAAAGTTCTGGAACAATTGAGATTGGGAGGGAGCATCATCTGCCAGTATCTCATTTAATGTCTCAGACGTCACGAACTCAAACCCTGTATTTGCTCCGATTGTAAGATTTTCGGCTTTACCAAATACGTTGTTATTGGTGTAATCCAGTCCCACACCGGTTCCGAATCCATAGCGTCGCATTCCAAAAAACTCGGTACGAATGCTGTGTTTGGTCAACGTTCTCAAATCGAAATAGGAAGGAATGTCGGGTTTGGAAAAATCGATTTGTACGGTGCTGTCGGCCTGGGCAAAGCTCTGGATGTACAGCATACCCAGGTTTTGAAATTCACTTATGGTTTGATTGAAAAGTGATTGGTTATAGATATCGCCGGGCTTAAAGAGAATCTGATCGGTTAACAGGCTAAACTTGGTTTGTGTGCTCGACTCTTTTCGTAAATCAATAACATGATCGCTTCCGGGATTAATGTATCGGTCGGATGTACGTTCTCTGCGTTCGTCGTATTCAAGAGGGGTAGATTGATCGGCCAGGGAAATATGCACATCGCCGAAACGGTACACGGGGCCAGGGAAAACCCGGAACAAGACTTCCAGTTTATAAGGATCGTCTTCTCTGGCTTTTACATAGGCAGTAACAGAATCGCGGGGTACCGAGGCATAGCCATTATTCCGAAGAAAGTTAAGGATACGTAGTTGCTCGTCGGCCAGGGCCTGGGTGGTAAATTGCTGGCGAACAACAAAGGTGGTGTCGTTGATGCGTCCCTTTGTGATGGGGCTGTTTTCAAGAAACCGGGTACGTTTGGTAACGTCTTCAAAAAAGGGGATGCCAGAGTAGGATATTTGCTCAATCCTGGAGGGGTTACCCTCATTAATCAAAAAAGACACCTCTATTTTGTTGGTTCGGAATTCCACAATGGTGGTATCTACGCTGGCTTCGCGAAAACCGAGCGATTCGTAATACAGACGAATACGTTCCATATCAGAGATTACGAGTTCGCGGTCGAGGTAGGCGGGTTCTTCACCAAAGGCCCCTTTAGACACATTCCAGAAGAAATACCAGGGTGTGAATCGTGGTATACCCAGGAATTCCCGGTTGGTTCGGGTGCGAACGAGGGTTTCCAGGGTTCGGTCTTTTACTTTTTGATTGCCGGAAAAACGAACTCTCCGCACAATGTCATTACCCCCTGATTGATTCTGGTTATCCTGTTGTGCAAAAAGAAAGGATGGGCAAACAAGAACAGTGGCTATCCAGGCTATTAAGAAAAGTATAGTGCGTTTATTTTGAGAAGGATAGGCCACAAGCAGAAAATAAAAAAACGGTTGCAATATGTTGTGTTGCAACCGTTTATCGGAATAAAACGTTTTTATACGTCGTCGTAATCGAAGCCTTCGTCTTCTTCGTTATGAAAGAAGTCTTCTTTTCGGATGTAGTCTGGCCAGATATCCTCAATACCTTCATAGATGGTATCTTCGCCTTCATCTATTTCCTCTAGTTCTTCCAGGTTAACGATAACCTGGTTCGGTAAGCCATTGCGTTCCGCCCATTCAATCAACTCTTGACGATTGGCAGGAAATGGTGCATCGTCGAGTGCTGCGGCTAATTCAACAGTCCAAATCATAGTTTAACAATTTCGTGATTACAATTGAGTACATGATAAACGTGAGCCATTAAGAATCAAGTTTTCACAGAATATTTTTTCCACTCAAAAACGTGCAGAAAATATTGCTATCTTGCGACAATTACATCAACTAAATCCACAGAGGATTATTTTATGTTTAGTGGTGGAATAGGCGCTACAGAAATTCTGATCGTTTTTTTGATCATTCTGGTCTTGTTTGGAGCAAAACGCATTCCTGAATTAGCCCGTGGGTTAGGGCAGGGGATGAAAGAATTTCGCCAGGCATCAAAAGACATCAAGAAAGAACTGGATGATGCCAACCAGGACATCAATTCCGATATGGAATCAGACGAAAAAACCCAAGCTCGTAAATAATCTATCTTGAGCTCTACAACTTTAAACGGCGATATTTCTGCCGTACATGCAGGAACGTCTACGGTTACGGATGTTGTGCAGCGTGCACTCACGGCCATAGATGAGCATAACCCTGCGATTAATGCTTTTGTACAAACATACGGGGAAGAATCCCTTCAGCAGGCAGAAGCTATTCAGAAAAAAGTAACCCATGGTACGGCCGGTAAACTTGCCGGCGCTGTAATCGGTGTAAAGGACGTAATCTGCGAGCGTGGCCGCAAGACAACATGTGCTTCAGCGATGCTTAAAGACTTTGAGAGTGTGTACGACGCGCACGTGATCGAACGCCTTAAGGCTGAAGATGCCATTCTCATTGGCCGGTTAAACATGGATGAGTTTGCCATGGGATCAACCAACGAACATAGTTTGTTTGGCTCGGTCAAAAATCCGGTGGATCATACGAAAGTGCCCGGAGGGTCTTCCGGTGGAAGTGCGGCAGCCGTAGCTGCACAGATGGTACCCGCCGCCCTGGGATCAGATACCGGGGGGTCTATCCGACAACCCGCTTCGTATTGCGGTGTGGTAGGACTGAAACCCACCTATAGCAGAGTGTCGCGCCATGGGTTAGTGGCGTACGCGTCTTCGTTCGATGGAATAGGGCCTTTAACACATTCTGTGCGCGATTCAGCTTTGCTCCTGGAGGTTATTGCAGGTGAAGATGCTCGTGATAATACGAGTTCCAAACGACCTGTAGGTCAATACACGGAAACTGTTGATGCTCCAAATGCTAATATCAGGATTGGAGTGCCGGAAGAATTTTTTGGAGAAGGACTCGACCCCGTAATTAATGCCGGTATAAGGGAAACGTTAGCTCGCTTAGAAGAGCAGGGAGCGGAGTTGGTGCCGGTGCACCTTCCTCATACCAAGTACGGTATTGCGACGTACTACATCCTGGTTACCGCAGAAGCTTCCAGCAATTTAGCCCGGTTCGATGGGGTGCGATATGGACACCGTGCCAACCGCGACGAAGTGTTAGATGAGCTGAAACAAGAAGAAGAGGCCATAAAAGCTCTGATAAAGCAGGCAGAAGGAGATGATAAGTCGGACGCAGAAGAACAGCTTGCCAAATTAGATAGCCCGCTCAAAAGGTTGTATCGAAAGTCGCGTACGGAAGGATTTGGAGACGAGGTAAAGCGTCGGATTATGCTGGGTACCTATGTATTGAGTTCAGGGTACTACGATGCGTATTATGCAAAGGCCCAAAAGGTACGTCGGCTGATTCAACAGGATTTTATAGAGGCCTTTAAACAGGTCGATGTGATTGTTACACCAACAGCTCCAACCACCGCATTTAACCTGGGAGCTAAGCTCGACGATCCCCTTCAGATGTATCTCAACGATGTGTATACCATTACGGCTAACCTGGCAGGTATCTGTGGAATATCCGTTCCTAACGGATTGCACAGCAATGGGTTACCTTATGGGCTTCAGTTTTTGGGTAACCATTTTGAGGAGTCCGCTATACTGAATGCAGCCCGTTTGGTTGAACAACTGCATGACTAACCGACTGGCACATAAAACGGTACTTATATCCGGTGCAAGTGCAGGCATTGGTGCTGCATGCGCTACCCAGTTTGCGGAACAGGGTTGTCATCTGATAATCACCGGCAGAAGAGAAGAGCGCCTTCATGCGTTGGCTAAACAGATCCTCGATACACATGATATACGTGTGGATGTTGCCGCTTTTGATATTCAGGATTTCCAGGCATGTGAAGAGTTTGTATCCCAGCTGAAGGTTCCGGTCGATCTACTTATAAACAATGCAGGTCTTGCTTTGGGAACCGATCCTATTGATAAGGTAGATCATGCAGATTGGGATGTCATGATTGATACTAACATTAAGGGAGTGTTAGCATTATCGCGATTACTTATCCCATCAATGAGATCTCGTAATTCGGGTCATGTTATTAATATCGGATCGATAGCAGGCGTTGAAGCCTATCCCGGAGGAGTTGTGTACACGGCGACAAAATTTGCCGTTCGTGCCATCACACAGGCCACAAAAAAGGATGTGCACGGTACCAATATCCGGGTTAGTATGATTTCTCCCGGCCTGGTAGAAACCGAGTTTAGTAACGTTCGATTTGGTGGTGACGCCGGCAAAGCAACATCGGTGTACAAGGGAATGCAGCCGTTAACAGCCGATGATATTGCCGAAATTGTAGTATTTACTGCAAATCGTCCGGATCATGTAAACATACTCGATACGCTTGTTATCCCGGTTCATCAGTCTTCTGCAACGATGGTGTACAGAAATGCGGATGAAGAACTATGATTCTTTGATGAGGGATAGTAAGGTATTAGATTTGGAACGTAATGTGTTAAAAACCGCCACATCATGTTGAAGAATAAAGCCGATTTAAGAACGCTCTTATGGATGGTTTCCGGTACTGGGTTATTCTTTTATCTGTGGAATATGCCTGGTTTTAACTGGTTACTTTACATTTTGCTGCTTTATTTCAGCGTAGCGTTTTCGGTGTTTGCCCATAATCATATTCATGTACCTACCTGGAAAAATAAATACATGAATCTGATCCATAGCTGTTGGATAACCATATTTTATGGGTTCCCGATTTTTGGCTGGATTCCCACGCACAACAAGAATCATCATCGTCATAACAATAAGGAACCAGATTACACCAGAACCTACCGGGTTTCGGAAAAGAATAATCTCTGGACCATTTCGATTTATCCAACCATTTCTGCGATGGCGCAGCAGAATCCCGTTTTCAGGTACTATAAAGGCCTTTTTAGGAAAAACCGACAAAAATTTTGGTTTTGTACGGTCCAAATCATTGCCATCCTGATTTGGGTAGGTGTGGCCTTTATTCTGGATTGGAAGAAAGCACTGATTTATGTGATCATTCCACAGCAGGTATCTCTGAACACGGTGCTGGTATTTAACTATATCCAACATGTGCACGCGGATGAGGAATCAGACTACAACCATTCCCGTAATATTGTAGGCTGGCCGCTTAATTTTTTCCTCTTTAATAATGGCTACCATACCATTCACCATCTAAAACCGAGCCTGCACTGGAGTGAAACTCCACAGGCCCATCGGGATATTGAACACCTGATTGAACCCCATCTCAACGAAAAATATCTATTCTGGTACTTGCTTCGCGTGTATATACTTGGGCTTTTTATTCCGTCGTTTAGAACACAGTCGATGCGGTTAGCCAGAAAAGAAAGAGAGATGTAACCGGCTCCTTTGATCCTGAATTTGCCAAAGCATTCATTTTTATAATCCCACCATGAAAATACCCCTTTTACTTGTTCTGGCTCTGACACTGGTTTTGGGTTGTGCCCAACAAAAAAGCAGCGATGGACCACAACTTCAGTTCATTGACAAAGGGCGGCCAGTACCTGCTTTTAATGCCGACACGGCGTATCATTTTATCGAGCGACAACTGGCAGATGGACCACGAGTCCCAAATACATACGGCCATGCCCGAACGCGGGTTTTTTTGGAGCAAACCTTAACCCGGTTTGCGGGCGAAGGAATGGTGTATAGCCAGGAATTCACCCATCCGGGGTATTCGGATACCCTGGAACTTGCAAATATCATTGGGGCCTTTAATCCCACGGCCACTGACCGGATTATGCTGTGTGCCCATTGGGACACCCGACCCCGGGCCGACGAAGATACGACACGAACTACGGATGCGATCGAAGGTGCAGATGATGGAGGCAGTGGAGTTGCTGTTTTACTGGAACTGGCACGTATGTTCAGCGAAAACCCACCACCTGTTGGGGTTGATATCATTTTGTTCGATGGCGAAGATTATGGTACCTCGGGTGATTTATCACGCTACTTTCTGGGTTCCCGTTATTGGTCTTCCAATCCTCCGGTGCCTGGCTATCAACCCCGGTTTGGCATCCTGCTGGACATGGTGGGTGCAAAAGGCGCTCAGTTCCCAAAGGAAGAGTATTCGATGAGTTATGCCCCGAATTTGGTTGAAGAAGTATGGAGCATTGCAGCTGAGCAAGGGTTCGAAACTTTGTTCCTGAATGAGAAAGGGGCCGGCGTGCTCGATGATCACTATATCGTAAATCAAATTACCCGTATGCCTATTATAAATATCATCAACCATGAACGGGGTGAAGATGGAAACATTCAATTTGGATCGCACTGGCATACCCATGCCGACGATATAAGCATCATAGACCCGAATGTGATGCAAGCTGTCGGGGAGGTATTGGCCGAATTGATTTACAATCGCTTATAACATGAATTATTCACGTCTTACCCTTGTCTTGCCAGACGAATGGCATGAATTTGTGATTGCAGAATTATTTGACCTGGATTTTGAAGGTTTTGAGGAATACGATGATCAGCTTATTGCGTCTATTCCTGCTCAACGTTTTGACGATACCAAACGCCAGGAACTGGAATTGATTCTGCATCGGTATTCCGAAGAGGCCTATATCGGACAAGAGGAGATCATAGAACCTCAGAACTGGAATTCAAACTGGGAAAAGAGCATACGTCCATTGGCAATTGGTAGGTTCTATGTACGCCCAACCTGGGGCGCTGCATCAGCCGATGATGACGAAATTGAACTGATTATTGATCCTAAAATGGCGTTTGGCACCGGTTATCATGCCACAACACGTCTTATGCTCAACGAGGTGTCTTCGCTCATTAAACCCGGAGATGCTATTCTTGATGCGGGTACCGGTACTGGAATTTTAGGCATTGCTTCGATGAAACTGGGAGCCGGTTCTGTTTTTGGTTTTGATATTGATGAATGGAGTAAAGAAAATGCCGAGGAAAATAAGCATATCAACCACATTCGTAATTTTGATATCAGGCTGGGTTCAATAGAACAAATTCCTCCTGATGCGAAGTACGATGGTATCCTGGCCAACATCAACCGTAATGCACTTATTGAACTGCTTCCCGATATGATCAGTCATCTCAATCCCGGTGGATGGGTGCTACTCTCCGGTGTATTGGTTGAAGACGAGGCTATGATGTTTGAACAACCCTCTTTGAAGTCATTCAGGCATCTCAAAACGTCTGCCGAGGGGGAATGGATCGCAATGACCTTTCGCGGATGAAAGCCGCCATAGACATCGGTTCAAACACCGTGCTGCTTTTAGTAGCGAAGATGGAATCCGACCGCATCGTATCTGTGCATGAGGAGCAACGCATTCCAAGGCTGGCCCGCGGAGTCGACACGTCGGGAAGTCTGGATCCGGAACGGATACATGCTGCTATATCTGATATCACCCATTTCCAGCAGGTACTCCATGATCAGTACCCGGAAGTAGATCAAGTGATTGTTACAGCCACAAGTGCTGTCCGGGATGCTTCTAACGGAGATGTATTTGTACGTAACATCCATGAGCAAACAGGGTGGGAAGTTCGCATACTTACAGGACCAGAAGAGGCCGAGTGGACCTTTTCGGGAGCATTATCCACCGTGGAATACCCATCCGGGATTGATCACTCGTTTGTAGTTATAGACATTGGGGGAGGGAGTACCGAAATAGCCATCGGTACCCAAAATCGGTTACATCAGTACCATTCGTTCGATATGGGCTGTGTGCGGTTTACGGAGCGGTACCTGCTAAACAATCCCCCAACAAAAGAACAGATAGAAACCTGTCAACTTGAGATAAAAAAGACGCTTAGTCAAACATCGTTTCAGGTAACTCATCCCCAGGCTGTAGGAGTAGCTGGTACATTAACATCACTTGGGGCACTCAAGAATAACCTTACCACGTACCTTGCTTCCTCGGTGGAGGGTGTAGTTATAACCCGTGCTGAGTTAACGGAAATGATCCGGACGTATTCAACGTATACCCACCAGGAGATTCTGGAACGGAGTCCGGCGATACTGAAAGGTAGAAATGACCTTATCTTTTCAGGTATGCTTATTCTGGATGGAATCATGGAAAACCTCAATCTCGGTGAGGTACGCATTTCCACTGGAGGAATACGCCACGGAGCCCTGTTAATGAGCTAAAAAACCGGTTTTCCTTTTGCCTAAGGTTTGTATTTTAGCCTGTCATCGAAAACACGTACATGTCTGAACAAGAACACCCCGTTACACCAAGAGAAAATGCCTCGGCCAGCAGTATCGAAGACGATAAGCTGGTTTTTGAAGCACTAAAGGGTAACGAAGCTTCCTATAAAAAACTCGTAGACAAGTACGACAGAGCGATGTTCTTTCATATCCGAAAGATGATCAAGGAGAAAGAACTGGTTGAAGACCTGGTGCAGGAGGTGTTCATAAAAGCATTCAACAATCTGGCTACCTACAGCAATGAGTATGCGTTCTCAACCTGGTTGTATCGTATTGCAACCAATCATACCATTGATTATCTGCGCAAGAAAAAGCTTCAGACCTATTCTATCCACGAGCCTTACCAGGCTAAAGACGGTGAAATGGAAATTCAGCTGCCTGATACGAGTTTCGCCACCGACGAACCCATTATCAAGCATCAGAGAAAAGTGATGGTTCAGGAAGCCATCGCCAATCTTCCGGAGAAATACCGGGTTGTGATCGAAATGCGTCATCTGGAAGAACGGAGCTACCAGGAGATATCTGAAGAGCTGGACTTACCGTTGGGCACGGTAAAGGCACACATTTTCCGCGCACGGGAACTACTGTATAAGGCCATGATTGACAAGCGGGACCGGTACTGATTCCCACTCCCCAATAAGTATTAAAATCCTCTAATGTTTTTACTCTTACGGCCGATAAGAATGGTAAGAGAGAAAACATTATGGTCAAGAGAAGAACCCGAAAAGGACGGATGTTCCTTTTTCTATGTGGAATGGTGTGCACGGCGATAGCGTGTTCCGATAATCCTTATCGAATTACGGAAGAAGTGCCCCAAACCCCCAGATTTGAAACAATCAGTAATACCCTTGTACTGGATGAGACGTCGATTGGGGCGAGGAAGGAATTAAGACAAAAGTCTTTTTCCAACATTGATGCCGCTTTGTATCGTTACCAGTTGGTGAGAGAGGCGGAAAGCGTGTTCATTACACCGTACATTGAAGCTTTTGAGAGCGTTACCCGTTTTGGAAAACTCACCCAAACGGATGTTATGCGATGGAAGCGTTCCATCATCATAAAAGAAGAACATGTACATGCTGAAGTGACCGTGTCAGAGCAGGAGGGGGGGTACTTTTGGAAAATGGATGTTGAAGGTCCTGAGGGGACGTATGAAGTGTTTACCCTATTTACTGATACAGACGGAAATATCGTAAGTGGAAAGATTCACTGTTACAGGAATGAACAACGCACAGCACAAATTGTACATACAGGCGACCATACGTATCGTTTAGAATTGGGGCAGCAGCATCAGTCGCAGTACATCAGACTGGATCTTCAGACTTCGAAACGTGAAGTCTCCGTACGTTATGACTCCCGATTTGAATCCTTTGAGCTTAGCATACAAAAACCAGAAGAATCTGGTCGGGTTCAGTTTGGTAACGCATTATTATGCTGGGGGCAGGATTTCGGAAATGCCCTGTGTACCTCTTAAGAGAATAGGTTTTGATGAACGATGTCCAGATTTCGTTGAAACCCTTCATACGTAGCTCTTCGTACAGCAGCCCCTTCAAATAAGCGGTTAAAATCCTCGTCAGAAAGATGATCCCGGGAGTGTTCCATCCAATGAACTACTTTTTCCCGGGGATGGAAATCGGTAAACCGGGCAAGCTGTGCATGTTTGTTCCAGGGGCATACATCCTGGCATACATCGCATCCAAACACCCAGTTTTGGATATCTGTGTGGTACTTTTGGTCAATTTCACCCTTATGCTCTATGGTCAGGTACGATATGCAGCGGGAAGCATCCACACGATAGGGTTCATAAATAGCATCGGTAGGACACGCATCCAAACATTGGGTACAAGCCCCACAATGATCAGTCTCTATGGTATCGTAGACCAAAGGCACATCGATCAGAACTTCACCCAGAAAGAAATACGAGCCCAACTGTTTATTCAGCAGGTTAGAGTTTTTTCCAATCCATCCCAGTCCCGCCTTAACGGCCCAGGCTTTGTCGAGCACCGGAGCTGAATCTACAAAACAACGCCCTTGGACATGTCCTGTAACTTCCTGTATGAAGTCGAGTAGTGCCCCCAGTTTCTTTTTGAGCACTTTATGATAATCACGCCCCTGGGCATATTTTGCGATTTGAGGCGTATGACTCTGCCCGATTTGTGTGATATGATCGGGATGGAAATAACTGGATAACACCGAGATAACGGATTTTGTGCCAGGTAGCAGTTGGCGGGGATCAACACGCTTTTCAAAGTTACGCTCCATCCATTGCATGCTTCCGTGGCGATCCTGGTTAAGCCATTCCTCTAATCTCCTGGCTTCCGTATCCAGATAGTCAGCTTGCGCTATGCCACAGGCATTAAACCCGAGTTCTAACGCATGCTGTTTGATAAGCGTGCTTAGCTGGATGGGTGTCATGACGGTTTAATGTGCTGCGGGTTGAACAGGGACTAGTTTTTCTCCTTTCCACTTTAGTTCCTGCAGGTTACCATCAATCATACGCACTGTTCGGAATGGGTACTTTTTCACCACTCCGTAATCGTGCGTTACCATAAGAACCGCCATTCCGCGGTTGTTAATTTGCATCAGTAACTCCATGATCGATTTTGTAGCTGCCGGATCAAGATTACCCGTGGGTTCATCAGCAAGTAAAATACGGGGTTCATTAGCAAGCGCCCTGGCAATAACAACCCGTTGCTGTTCTCCTCCCGATAAGTCACCAGGCATATGTTTACGACGGTGACTCAGACCCACCATCGTGAGAACTTCCAGCACGCGTTGCTTCACAAACTTAGGTTTTTCGCCCGTTACCTGAAGGGCGAAAGCCACATTATCAAAGACATTGCGATCGGGGAGTAACTGAAAATCCTGAAACACAATGCCTAATCGACGACGCAACATAGGCACTTCTCTCATACTGATCTTATTTACAGGATAATCGGTCACGCGTACCGACCCCTCATTGGGGATAATATCACGATACAGGAGTTTAAGGAAAGAGCTTTTACCCACTCCGGTGGGTCCGATCAGGTAACAGAATTCACCGTTATGGAGTTTAAAATTTAGCCGGTCTAACACCATCCGATTGTCAAATCGAAGGCTTACGTTTCTTAGCTCTATTACGGCAGCGTCTGACATTGTAAAACCATGGTTACTCGAGTACTGTGTTCAGTAGCCGGTTCAAGTTCAAAATCCTCGTAACTGGCTAGACGATGATAGGGTGTTTGTTCCACAATTGACAACATATGTTCCAGCGTATATGCTTTCTGGCGATGTACTTCGGAAAACGTACCCGTAATGGATCCCTCGTCGTTTAATTCTTCAATAATGAATTCATTATAGTGATAGCCTTCTTTGGTATCGTATCTACTGCTTCTCTGAAATCGCAGCAACCCCGAGGTGCCATAATCATTGTTCAGATAGTCTACCGATTCCAGCGAATTCTTTGGAGTAGAGAAATCAAAAATCAATAATCCTCCCGGTTTAAGTACCCGGAGTGTCTGATCCAGAAAACGCTGAATGTCCTGGTCACTGTGCAGGTAGTTTACACTGTCGAAGAGGGTAAATATAACATCAAAACGTTCATCCAGATTCAGGGTCAGAAAATTAAGAACCAGGGGACGAATGAAATCATCGGCAGCTTCGAACCGTTGAGCCGCTATGTTCATCATCTCCGGAGAGCCATCGCTGGCCGTAATGCGATACGTTTCTAGCTCGGATAGGGATAATGCCAGGTTTCCGGTACCACAGGCGAGTTCAAGTACAGCATAGGCATCCGGGTGATGCGTCTGGATGATTTCATCCAGGTAATCTGCCCAGCTCTCATAATCCACATCCTGCATCAGGGTATCGTACAGGGGGGCAAGTTTGGTATATGGTTCGGCCTGGTGGTTCATGATGCTCTGGAAATGGCAAGTTCTACGGCCAGTTGGTAAGCCTGGGTAAAAGAAGAGGGGTCCGCGGTACCGGTACCAGCAATATCAAAGGCCGTACCGTGGTCGGGAGAGGTACGTATAACAGGGAGTCCGGCCGTGAAATTAACGCCGTTTCCGAACGACAGGAGCTTAAAGGGGGCAAGTCCCTGGTCGTGGTACATGGCCAACACGGCGTCATATCGGGTGTACGATCGTTGACCAAAGAAACCATCTGCAGCAAATGGCCCAAACACGTGCATACCATTTTGGTTTGCCTGCTGCAATGCCGGTTCTAATATGGATTGTTCCTGTATTCCCATGAGTCCGCCATCACTGGCATGTGGGTTTAACCCGAGCATGGCAATCTTTGGCTGCTTAATACCAAAATCCTGAATCAGGGACTCGTGAATCACTTCGAGGTTCGCGAATACTTCCGAAGTAGAAAGGGCACGGGCTACATCCTGTAACGGGATATGAACGGTTTGAAGAGCCACTCTTAACGCATCACTAACGAGCATCATCACAACGCGGTCTGCATCTGTCTTGTCCGCTAAAAACTCGGTATGCCCGGGGATATGAAATCCAGCTTTATTCACTACTTCCTTTGAAATGGGAGCTGTAACCAGAGCATGGGTCTTGTTCTGTATAGCGGCATCCGTTGCCTGGATGATGGACTCCATAGCCAGAGCTCCGGAAATATGAGGGTCAAGGATTCCCGGGGTCCATTTTGTATCAGCGGGATAATAGTAAATAGCACCCGGAGTCAGTTCATCTAATGAATCAGCTCTTTTTAGTGGGATAGTGAGTCCGGTCTGATGGGTGTAGTATTCGAGAACTGAAGCTGGCGAAAAAACAACCGGAATGGATCGGTTCAGATCACATGAGGCCAGGGTTTTAATAATAACCTCAGGGCCTATTCCGTCCGGATCTCCTATACTAATCCCTATGTTGGGTACGAATGTAGTGCTCACACTCGAAGATAAGATTTAAATGAACCAGATGGAGTTCTAATCGCTTTGCTTACCTAACAGGATAAAGTCTCCGAACCCGGAGCCTCGTTCAAATACAAACTCCCGGTTTCCATAGGCCCAGATTTCACGGACGGTCCCTGAAGTTGGGAACAACCGTTCTCTTGAATCCGGAGGACCGTACTTGATATAGATTTCTCCCTGATCGCTGTCAAAACCATACAGGTTTTGGCGAGTTCCAAATTCCTTAAATGCATAGTCTATTCTACGGTAGTATTCAGCCATCAGCTCATTATACACCGTAGTGGGAGTAGGGTCTTTGGCTTTCCAAAACTGTCTGAATTTTTGCTCTTGTTCGCTCGTATTTCCTTGTCTCAATGCCTTTATCTGATCTTTTGGGATGATAAACCTAAGCATGTTTTGTGCCACCTTCAGACTCAACAAGCTAGCCGGCATATCTTGCCAATACGAACGGAAGAGGCGGCGGGCCAGAGGGCGTTCATCACCCACTCTGCTCAATCGAAGTCGGTATATAGAGCTTTCCAGCTCACTGTGAGGAATAGAAACGAGGGCGTAGGTGTATGTACCTTTGTCCTTATGTAACCGCAGAGCGGGTTCGGTATCATCCGTTATGGAAAGACTTGAATTTGTAAAGATATTTTCTGCATCCACGGAAACGGTTTTGATCTGTCCAATATCTAACGTGTCTTTTCTCCGTGTCTGCGCCCGGTTGATCACCACTTCATACGAGGCATCTTCTTCATATTCCGGGATTCTGATGAGGGCATAAAAATCTTCTCCAAAGCGTACCCGCTCTCCCATATTTGTAAGGGTAAGAACATCGTTCTGTACCGATTTAACCAGGTACACCTCTCCGGTGCGCTTTTCTTCAAAATCCGGGATTACAATATTTTGCCGTTGTGAACGGCGTTCGTTTGTATTCTCCAGCAAACTAAGCTGTAATACATAATTGTATGTACCGGGTTTAAGGGAAGTGACCAGCTTGCCGGGGGTATATTTTTTCGAACTTTTCGTTTCCTCGAATGAAGCTGCAAACAGGGTGTCGCTCCATGCATCTCTTGAGGCAGGTTCGTTTGGAATATTCCGGTTTCGACCGCGTTCAAACTTTCCCTCAAAAATCTCAGAATTTAATCGCACGATGGAATAAAACTCCTCTCCATTCGGAGCCATGATTTCATCATCGATATTCAGTTTTTGGAAGGGAACAAAGTTGTTATCCATGCGGAAGATGATAGCCACCTGGGCATCTTCACCATCAACAGGAGGGATAATAAGATTGTCGAAATAACTCTGGGGGATTAGTGCCCGATTGATCAGGGCCAGGTATTCATCGTCCTGAGCCGAAAGCACAGCAGGGAAAACAACGAATAGAAAAGTTACCACCAAACGTAAGTTCATAAGCAATGGGATTTGTAAGAGCCTGTAATATCGCAGTTTCTGAATTGGTTAAAATGCCTATTTTCAACGCAATCGAAGACGTAACTATTATTCCAAAACACAAAATTCCCTTCATGAGCATTGAACCTGGAAGCGCTACCAAGCATTGGATGCAAGAACTTACCGAGAACCTGACGGAACAAACCGATCGAATAAAAGCCGGTGGAGGCCAACAACGAATAGAAAAAGAACACAGTAAGGGGAAACTAACCGCAAGAGAACGTATTGACAGGGTAACGGATGAGGGAAGTGATTTTCAGGAATTGGGGCTATGGGCCGGTTACGAAATGTATGAACAGGAAGGAGGGTGCCCGGCAGGTGGAGTCGTTACCGGTATTGGGAAAGTGAGCGGTAGGTTGTGTATGATTGTCGCAAACGATGCCACCGTGAAAGCTGGTGCCTGGTTTCCGATTACGGCAAAGAAGAACCTTCGGGCACAGGAAATTGCCATAGAAAACCATCTGCCACTGATTTACCTGGTTGATTCTGCCGGTGTATATCTGCCTATGCAGGACCAGATTTTTCCCGATAAAGATCATTTTGGAAGAATGTTCCGGAATAATGCCGTTATCTCTGCCAAAGGGATTCCGCAGATTGCAGCTATCATGGGCAGTTGCGTTGCTGGAGGTGCCTATCTACCCATTATGAGCGATGAAGCCCTGATTGTGGATGGTACGGGTAGTGTGTTTCTGGCCGGTAGCTATCTGGTAAAGGCTGCCATTGGCGAAAACGTGGATAATGAAACCCTCGGTGGTGCAACCACTCATACGGAAATCAGCGGAGTCACTGATTACAAAATGGAGAATGATGAGCAGTGTCTGGAAACCATTCGTGATCTTGTTGCCAAGATGGGGCCATTTCAGACGGCAGGGTTTAATCGAGCCGAACCCAAAGCCCCTGAACTGGATGCAAACAAAATTGCCGATATTTTACCTGAGTCCCGAACTTCACCTTACGATATGCACGAATTGATGAAGTGTATTATTGATGAAGATTCGTTTACCGAGTTCAAAAAAGGATATGGTAATACCATCATTACCGGTTATGCGCGCATTGACGGATGGAGTGTGGGAATAGTGGCGAACCAACGAACCATCTCGAAAACAAAGAGTGGGGAAATGCATATCGGGGGTGTTATCTACAGCGATAGTGCCGATAAAGCCGCTCGTTTTATCCTGAATTGTAATCAAAAGAAGATACCGTTGCTCTTTTTACAAGACGTAACCGGGTTCATGATTGGCAAACGAAGTGAACATGGAGGCATTATTAAAGATGGGGCAAAAATGGTGAATGCTATGAGTAATTCTACCGTGCCCAAGTTTACCGTCGTAGTGGGGAACAGTTATGGAGCAGGTAACTATGCCATGTGCGGTCGTGCCTACGATCCCCGGTTTATGTATGCCTGGCCTACGGCAAATATTGCGGTCATGAGTGGAGCTTCGGCGGCTAAAACACTGCTTCAGATTCAGGTTGCAGCTATGAAGAAGAAAGGAGAAGAAGTATCGGAAGAGCAACAAGCCCAGCTTATGAAGGAAATCACAGACCGATATAACAAACAAACCGACGTGCGGTATGCCGCGGCCCGGCTTTGGGTGGATGAAATCATTCAACCTGACGAAACACGATCGAGGATTTCCAGAGCCATTGAGGTTGCCAATCTGAACCCGGTTATCCCCGAGTTTAAAACCGGAGTCATACAGGTTTAACGGAATGCACACTTAATAAGTGATCATGATCATCTTTAGAGCCTTCACTGACGCAAGCGTCCGCTTGTGCCAGATGTATTAGCACGCACTAATACTGTGAAAAAGCACAAGTGAACGCTTGCGCTAGTTTTGGGCACGCTCAAACATGGGTTCACCTATTCGGCCAACATTCTAAGGCCGGGTTGGGTGTTTGCCATAAGGTTCAGCACAGGTACTGAAATGAATTCAGTACAAGTATTTTTGAGTAAGCCCTATTTGTTTTTATTCAGCTTAATAGCCCGAAATCTGAATGGGCTGTGCTATGGGTATACAGTCTATGCGAGCCGACCAATCATATCGCTTTGTTAGCGCTACATGTTCCCCGTAAAAAAGAATACATTTTTTTTGAAAAGAGGGTAGGGTAAATCGGAGGGTGCGTGTTTTAATAGTAACAACTTAAACCACAAACCTACTTTGTCATGAGAAATCTAACGTTACCACTACCAACCAGTCTTGCTTTACTTGCTCTTGTCCTGTTTGCAGGATGCAGCAGCAACAGTACATCTTCCACCTCGGCAGATGGGCCACAACTTCGGTTAAACGCCACATTAGCCACTTCAAATACATTACAAAAAGCTGTTCAATCCGATTCGTTAGTGATTAGTGAGGTAAAACTACTCGTAGACGAAATTGAATTTGAGCGCGACGATGACTCTATGTACGATGAGTTTGAGACCGGTCCCCTGGTTGTTACACTAAATGCCAATGCTCCCGTATCAGAGATTGCATTGTCGAACATCCCAGCAGGCATATACGACGAGATTGAATTCGATATCGATTCAGGTGACGATCACCCCACATTAAGTGATACCGATTTCCTTCCGGATGCCAATTCCGATGATGGATACTCAATCATCGTTCGGGGAACCTTGCGAGGACAGGCCTTTCTGTTCCGAACCGATGAGGATTTTGAAATCGAATTAGAGTTCGACCGCCCGATCCAGGTCATGGATGACGGTATTGTAGACCTCACCCTAAGCATCGATCCCATGGCTTGGTTCAAAACGAGTAACGGCACCCTTCTTGATCCTACCGATGCTTCGAACCAAAGCCGGATAGAAGCTGCAATAGAGCGTTCCTTCGATGTATTCGAGGATTCGGATCGCGATGGGGAAGATGACTACGACGATGATGAGTACGATGACGATGAAGACGACGATTAAAATGGCTGATTAAAGCTGGTGCTTAGCACCAACCCTTAGACAGACCAACGATAGGAGGGCCCTTTTTGGAAAGAAAGGGCCTTCTTTGTTATGAGCGCCTTGCTTTATTTTGAAAAAGACAGGTTATTCATCATAAATACATCACTATGCGGTATCAGATTTCAGTTGAGGATGGCGAGTTCCTGGTTTCCACAGAAGCCAGTTTTACCCTTATTGATTTCCTGGTGTTCTTTTTTTGTCTGCTGGCCGGCATGTTTACCACATTGATTCTCTGGATGTTTGCTGCTGCGGTTCTGGTGAAGGTCTTTACCCGTAACGAATTTCGGTTTAATACCGACCGGTATGAATTGTCTCAGTACCTGCGCATCTTTAATTATTTTCCGGTACGGCGGAGAACGCTTTCTTTTGGTGATGTTGAACACATTCGCATTTCCAACCGTCAGGGAGATATGCTGTCAGGTGGGGGACTCACTAAAAAAGAATGGATGATCATTGAGCTGATGACGTCATCAAAACCAATTACCATTGCTAAAGGGGATCAGGACGAAGTCGTTGAGGTGTATGAATTATACGAAACCTTAAATATGGAACTGGGGACGTGGTTCAGGTTTCGTGAGGAATTCAGTCATTAACTATTTATCATCATTACGAGACCTTTAATCAGATCATAAGATGTAAACCAACATTTGATACAGGCATGTGGTATAAAAACATCCGGGCACAAAATTTTCTAATCCTGGTTTTTTCATTTACAGGGATTTTTGGGGCATTCTATTTCATTGGCCAACCCTATGATTTGAGTATCGAAAACAGGCGTGAAATAGAAGAAGCGGTTTTTTCCCACATTTTTGATTATTTGACTGATCACCCGGAAACCGATGTCGACTACTATTTTATTGGTGTTTCCGGTTCAGATCCTTCGGGAAGAATTCTAAAACGGTTTTCTGAAAAGACTCCAAGGGTTGAACCCATCTCTTCTTCCCAAACTTCCATTAGTATTAAGGCTCATGTAATGCACAAGCATAATCTGGATAAACCTGGAATGCTGGTT
>JBCBST010000058.1:0-18539 GCA_039819115.1 Bacteroidota bacterium | reverse complement strand
CAAATTTTTTGTAAATTTACAGGCCGTTCAGGAATCGAAGGCGTCGTTACGATGGCATTCTACCTGCAGGGCAAAAAGTAGTAGCATATCATGATTAAAGAACTTCAGGTTGTAGAGAAAAAATCAGCAAATCGCCGCCCAGATTGGCTGCGTGTAAAACTTCCTTCCGGTGAGAAATTCAAGGAAGTGCTGGATACCATCAACGAAAACAAGCTGAACACCGTCTGTGCAGAAGCCCGATGCCCGAATATGGGAGAATGCTGGGGAAATGGTACGGCTACGTTCATGATTTTAGGCGATGTGTGTACCCGTTCCTGCGCGTTTTGTGCCATTAAGACCGGTCGTCCCCCCGCAGAACTGGACTGGGATGAACCTGCCCGCGTTGCGGATGCGGCAGCTAAAATGAAGCTAAAACATGTGGTTCTCACCTCCATTAACCGGGATGATCGAAAAGATGGAGGAGCTCCTATTTTCGCGGCCACCCATACCGCGTTGCGCGAGGCTATTCCGGGAGTGACCATTGAATCGCTTATTCCAGACTTTCGTGGTGTATGGGATGCCCTTCAAATTGTGATTGACACCCCTCCCAATGTATTATCTCACAACCTGGAAACGGTACCTTCTAAATACCGCAGAGTGCGCCCTCAGGCTCGTTATGAACGTTCACTTGAACTCTTGCTTCGAACGAAAAAGGCAGGCATTCGATCAAAAACAGGTATTATGGTAGGTCTTGGGGAAACCCGGGAAGAAGTGATCGAGTTAATGCATGATTGTGCCAAGAATGAGGTAGATGTGTTAACCATCGGTCAGTATATGCAGCCCACCAAAATGCATCATCCGGTTATGGAATGGGTGCACCCAGACCAATTTGCGGAATACAAGGAAATTGGAGAACATATAGGCATAGGTCATGTAGAAAGTGGGCCTTTAGTTCGATCTTCCTACCATGCTGAGCGGCACGTGTAGGGAATCATGTCTTTTCGATTCGTTGGTAATAGTTATTCATAAGTAGAAGACGTAGGTATGGTAGCGCTTTTTTCTGTTCTTTTTATCAGTTACTTGCTCGGTTCGATTCCGTCGTCTCTTTGGGTTGGTAAACTTGCCAAAGGAATTGACATACGGGAGCACGGTAGCGGTAATGCCGGTACAACCAATACATTCCGTGTACTTGGTGCCAGGTATGGCATTGTTGTATTTGCGATGGACTTTTTAAAAGGGTTTGTGGCATCGTTTTGGGTGAGCCAACAAGCCTTTCGGTTTGAAGAATGGGTGGGGCAGGGGCCTATCGCTCCTCCAGGCTGGGAAGACGATGCTTTTTTGATGATTATGTGTGGCGTAATTTCCGTAGTAGGACACATGTTTCCCATTTTTTCCGGGTTTAAAGGGGGTAAAGGAGTGGCAACCGCCTGTGGGATGCTATTTGGTATAGAGCCCATATCGATCAGTATCGCGTTTAGTCTATTCGGGGTCATTGTGTATATCACCCGATATGTTTCTCTGGCCTCTGTGATTGCTACCTTTATTTATCCGCTAACACTGGTGATCATGCGTTATCAATTCGGATACCGGGTAGATGGCAGCATTATTATTTTTGGAGCATTGATTGCTTCGGGCATCATTTTTAAGCATCGTTCTAATATCAAACGCCTGCTTTCGGGAACCGAAAATCGTTTTAAATCTGAAAAGAAAACGGAATCCCGGCAGGAACCAGAAACCGTAGAAGCGTGAGAAAAGTAACCATTATTGGGGCCGGCAGCTTCGGAACGGCTTTGGCTATGGTACTCGATACCGCCGGGAATGAAGTGCAGATATGGGCCAGGGAAGAGGAAATAGCCCAAACCATAAACCGGGATCACAAAAACCCGTCTTATCTCTCCCAGATCGACCTTCCGGAAAGCATTGTAGCCTACTCCGATCTTGAAAAGTGTTTAACCGGTCAGGATATGATCCTCTTTGCCACACCATCGCATACCTTACGCGAAGTGGCATCAAAACTGAAACCATGTCTGGACGGCCATGAAATCCTGGTAACGGTTACCAAAGGGATTGAAAACGGAACGTTTAAAACGATGTCTCAGGTGCTGATAGAGATTATGCAGGGCACGACCTATGAGGATAATATCGGTGTTCTGTATGGTCCAAGTCATGCCGAGGAAGTAAGCCAACTTAAACCAACTACCGTAGTTGCAGCCGCCTATTCCACGAGAACGGCCCGAATTATTCAGGAAGCTTTTCTAACGCCGATGTTCAGAGTGTATCTGAATAATGACATCATTGGTGTGGAAATAGGGGGATCGGTGAAGAATATTATGGCTATTGCTGCAGGTATTATTGATGGCGCAGAATTAGGAGATAATGCCAAGGCAGCGCTCATTACCAGGGGACTGCACGAAATGAAGCGTATGGGGTTATTAATGGGGGCTCATTCTGATACGTTTTCGGGTTTAACGGGGATGGGCGATCTGATTGTAACCTGTACCAGTACCCATAGCCGAAATCGTGCGGTGGGTGTGCGTATTGGAAAGGGTGAGAAACTGGATGACATCACAACCAGCATGAGTATGGTGGCTGAAGGGGTGAAAACCACAGCTTCGGTATATGAATGGGCCAAACTACATCATGTTGAAATGCCGATTACGTCAGCCGTTTATCGATTACTGTTTGAAGGAGTGGATCCGAAAGATGCACTTTACGAGTTGATGACCCGTGACCCCAAAGACGAAATTATCATCTAATCCGTTAGAGGACTTCCTATGAAGAATGAAGTCGATTTCTATCTACAGCATACCGGAGATATTGCGATCTCCCCGCTTTCAAAAAAGGATTTGAAAAATCTGATCCAGACGGGTGAAGGTGCATTTCTGGAATTCAAACATAAAGTGGCCTCTCCGGAAAAAATTGCCCGCGAAATAGCTGCATTTGCGAATAGCGGAGGTGGCACAATCCTGATAGGCGTATCCGATAATGGAGATATGATTGGGGTGGAAGGCTATCACGAAGAGGAGTTTTTGTTAAACCAGGCAGCGGCTGAAGAATGTATACCGGCCATAGCGATTACTATAGAATTGCTACACTTGGGGCATCGTGATATTCTTATTGTTAAAGTGCCGGAGTCGGATATGAAGCCCGTGTACGTAAAAGACAAAAAAGGGCGGAAGGTTTTTGTGCGACGCGACGATGAATCGGTTGTTGCCAGCGATGAAATGGCTCAAATCCTGACGGCTCAGACATCAACGGATGAAGTTACGTTTGAATTTGGTGACAATGAGCAGCAGTTGTTTCGTTTTCTAAACGAATATGGTGAAATATCGGTTGAACGTTTTTCCATATTAATCAACAAAACCACGTATACGGCTGCAAAAATACTGGTAAATCTGGTAAGTGCCGGAATACTGGAAATGTTTGAACGTGATGGTACCGAGCTATACGCTTTTTCTCCCAAAACACCCTAACTTGCTGGCATAGTATGGAACGCCAAACAGGAGTGATCGAATGAGTGCAGAAGATTTTGATTTAGATGATGTAATCTCTTCTCTGATTGATTCGGATGAAGACACCCCTACCCAGGAAACACCATCTCATGAACGTACCGGAAAACCAGTAAAGCTAACCCAGCGTGCAGCAAACCAGGTTCAGCATATCATCAGCCAGGAGAACCTCGAGGGAGAGCTTTATCTCCGGGTTGCTGTTGAAGGAGGCGGGTGTTCAGGTTTAAGCTATAAGCTGGGGCTGGACTACCGTACCGACGACGATATCGTGTTTGAAAGTCATGGAGTTGAGGTCCTGGTCAAAGAAGACCACTTCATTTATGTGGAAGGCATGGAAGTGGATTACCCGGATGGGTTAGACGCACGTGGTTTTACCTTCGAAAACCCGCAGGCTGCTGAAAGTTGCGGATGCGGGACATCATTCTCGATTTAATGTTTCGCCTTTACAGCTTGAACGGATAGATGTTCGATCTCTTCCAGATCCAGTTGTTCATCTTCAATCTCGATCTGTGGCTTAGTTTTCGTGAAAGTCATCTTGGCTTTAAACTTTCGCTCTAACGTTTGTTGAAGAACTTCTACCAGTTCGAACAACCGCTCCCTGTGTTTTTCTTTTCGGCGGCGAATCATCTTATGTACAAAGAAGCTGATACCGGCGCTCATGGCAGAGAGAATGGTGAGAGGCACCGCCGCACCACTATCGTCAACCTCGCCAAATAAGAGGACAGTGATGATCATCACAGAAGCAAAACCAAAGAACAAGGAGATCGGGTAAAAATTATTGTAGCTCTTCACATTGCGTTGAGCTTTGATACTGATGAGATCTCCGCTTTGTTCAAACATAACTTTGGGAGATTTATACACGCTGAATATGCTCTTGAATCCATCAGGCATAGCCCTCCATATGCCTTTGTTGTTTCGCGTGGTCATTCTACCATTTTGCTTAAAAAAGTACTCCGCAGACGCTTTTAGTTCTCTGAGTGCATCCGGTGTAAGCCTGCCCCGGGCAAAGCCCAGCACTTCAAGTCGGTTATTGGAGCCGGTATTCACAGGAATAGGATCCTGTATAGGCACTTGTTGATGTTCAGTAAGCGCTTCGTGGAGGGCTTCTCTGGAAATATCAAGCTCGTCGGCAAGTTCCATTAAGTGCTGATACTCCTCAGGTAAGGGAGCATCAGCAGCCATTCCGGATTCAATGCGCAGGCGGTCAAATAGCCGTGCGCGTTTCAATAAGATTTTAATTTCTTCTTCCGATAACATAATCAAAGTAGTTTAGCCCTAGTATTTTACACTCTTCCCTTTCGGGAAAACTGAGGTATTGTTGCACGGTATATGAAGGATTCTGTTCATGATATACCGTTACTCCGTGGTTGTCTGGCACCCCTCGTACTGATGGTGATATAACCCCATAGTCAGATCATCAAACGATCCCGATTCGTATACATTTCCGGAGGAAGGCAGCCTGGGTTTCCAGGCTGCTTAATCAGTTCAGCTTAGCGCGGGCATGCTCTACGATTTCTGCAATCTCTGATTTAGAAAACGTTTCTTTTTCATTGCAGTAATGGCAGACCATTTCCTGTGAATCTCCTTCCAAATCTTGCAAGTCCTGAAGACTAAGCATGGCTAATGCATCTTTAAAACGGTCGCGTGAGCAACGGCAGAAAAAGTCAACAGGATTACGCGAAAGCTCCTTCACCTTTATGGGCGACAGCGCCTGATTCATAATATCATCAATATACAGCCCTTCCTGAAAAAGCTGATCTATAGGAGGAAGTGCAGAAAGACGTTCCTGAAGCATATCAATTTGTCCATCGGGAGCACCTGGCAGGCGTTGCAAAAGAAGTCCACCTGCTTCGGTCACTTCCCCATCTTCGTCAATACCCACATCCAGCAAAACGGCAGATGGTATCTGCTCAGACTGAGCCAGATAATGGGCAATGTCGGAATTGATGTCTCCTTTGATCAATTCAATGGTGCTTGTTCTGGGTTCAGCTTCGTTGTAGAGAACTTTAGATAGAGAGAGTACTCCCAAACCGAGGCCCTGACCTAAATCAACATTCTCATTGGTATAATCAAGTTCTGCATCGGGGTTGCGTACATAACCACGGATTTCCCCAAGGCTATTGCTTTCAGCCACAAGGAAACCAATGGGACCGTCGCCATCTATGCGGAGCTGAATACGCTCCTCTCCTTTCAATTCAGAGGCCAGTAACATATTAGCCGTGAGGGCTTTTCCAAGGATCACCGTATTTAGCAGCGACAGGTTATGACGCTGCTTGGCTTCTTTTACCACTGCTGTGGTCTTAACCACGGTAATCTTAAAATGGCCGTCTTCTGTAATGCCTTTAATCAGTCGGTCTTTGTGTAAAAAATCTTCTCTATTCATCGCTCAAATTTACCTTGTTCAAGAAAACACCTTTTATGACCAAAATCATGCCAATTCATGAAGCCTGAAGCAGGGGTAATTTATGGCAGATCGGTTCAGACGCAGAACGAACAAAGCAACCAGATTGACATAAAAGCATCAATCTAGAAGACAAAAAGATGCCATAACGGGTGACACCTAAATAAACCTGAACGAGTGCTGTCTGTTACGTGCGATTAATCTGTTTCAGAAATCGGGTTTACCGCCGGTCCTGAAGATACATCTCGCCGCTTCGTGCCGAAAAGTGACTACTTGACGAATAGGTGTTCTTGATATGCCCTACTTCGCGAATACGTTTTTCAGCAAGTTCGTTAGAGGCGATATGAGCGGGCACATCATGATCTTCCGAGTACGTGAGGATATCCAGTATGGTATCATAAATACGACCTGCCTTCGTCAGGCATCGTTCTTCATTATATCCTTCCAGTTCGCCGGCCACGTTAATGAGTCCTCCGGCATTAATCACATAATCCGGAGCATAAATAAATCCCTTTTCCTTCAACATAAGACCGTGTTGGTCTTCGTCTTCCAGCATGTTATTGGCGCCCCCGGCAATGATGTCGCAATTAAATACGGGGATCGTATCGTTGTTAATCACTCCGCCTAATGCGCATGGGGTAAAAATATCGACATCCAGTCCATAGATGTCATCAGGCGAAACCACCGTTGCATTAATCTCAGCGGCAAGCTGCCGGGCTTTATCTTCGTAGATATCAGAGATAAAAAGAGTAGCTCCTTCCTTGGCGGCATGTCTCGCGAAAGCGGAGGCAACGTTACCGGCTCCCTGCAGGGCAATGCGTTTACCTTTTAAGGAATCGGAGCCGTAGGCTTTTTTTGCGCAGGCTTTTACCCCCATGTACACTCCGAATGCTGTAACCGGAGACGGATTACCACTCCCGCCCATCGACTTAGGTATACCGGTCACGAACTTTGTTTCTGCATATACCCATTCCATATTGATTTCTTCCATCCCTACATCTTCAGCAGTGATATAGCGTCCGCCGAGACCATCCACAAAGCGCCCGAAAGAGCGGAATAATGCTTCTGTTTTTTGGGTATGAGGATCTCCGATAATCACCGCTTTTCCTCCTCCCAGGTTCAACCCAGAGATGGCTGCTTTATAGGTCATACCCCGGGAAAGGCGTAAAACATCGGTCAAAGCCTGCTCTTCTGTGGCATAATTCCACATACGTGTTCCACCCAAAGCCGGGCCAAGGGTCGTATCGTGGATGGCAATAATGGCTTTTAAACCTACTTCAGGGTCAGAACAAACCACAATTTGTTCATGATCGCGGGAAGCAAGGGCACTAAAAACGGGGAAGTCCGGGTCCATCTTGGTTTTAGATTCTTGTGCAGGAGTAACAGAGATCGGCATTCTAGTATATTGTTTTACTTATTTGGAAACGCTTCCAAAAATCTTTATTTAATTGGTCAGGTTCTATTAGAAAGCGAGGCTTGGTTTAAAAAAACGTAGCCTGTCAATATACGAATTACACCAGAACCCGTTCGATACCGTTTATTCCCGGACGTACAGAATACCGTAAAAGCTTGTTCTGATTTTACCTCCTTAATTGTATTTTGAACAGATACACGCATTGCGTTGGCGTTTGTGGCTTGATCGTTCGCTCGCCTTTATGAAGAAAAAAACAGGAAAAACAAATCATGTCCTTCCGCTGGGTTTACGCGCAGCCGGACGTTGGCGAACGTATATCTGCTTTACAGCAGAAGCTGAACGTGCCGGCCAAAATAGCCGAGTTACTGGCTATCCGCGGTATAGAAACATATGACGATGCAAAAGCCTTTTTTCGACCCTCCATAGACCTTTTACACGATCCCTTTTTAATGAAAGACATGGATCGTGCGGCCGACCGCCTGGCCCTGGCCATTCGGAAAGGAGAAAAAGTGTTGATTTATGGCGACTACGATGTAGACGGTACTACGGGTGTGTCTTGTTTGCTCACCTTTCTGGATGAGTTTGGCGTAGATGCCAACTACTACATTCCCCATCGTTTCAAGGAGGGATATGGCATTAATCCCGAAGGCATACAATATGCATCGGAAATCGGAGCCGATCTCATTGTTTCGGTCGATTGTGGTATCACAGCTATTGAAGAGGCCTTACATGTAAAGCGTCTGGGAATGGAACTCATTGTATGCGATCATCATACGGTTGGCGATGAGATTCCGGATGCCTATGCCGTACTCGACCCCAAACGCCCGGACTGCACGTATCCGTTTGATGGGCTCTCAGGCGCAGGCGTAGGGTTTAAACTGATTCAGGCTACGTTAACCAAACTGGGCCTGCCTCAGCAGATATCGAATAAACACCTCGATCTGATTGCGATTTCAATAGCGTCAGATATTGTGCCGATCATCGATGAGAACCGGATCCTGATGAAAGCGGGTCTTCAAATGATCCATAGCTCGCCAAGAGTAGGTATCGATGCCCTGTTGAAGCTGATCAAGGTGTCGAAGGAGGATGTAAACACAGCAAAAATTGTGTTTTCTATCGGTCCCCGTATTAACGCAGCGGGTCGGATGGGCGATGCATCCAGTGCGGTAAAGCTTATGATTGCTAAAAATGAACCTTCGGCCAAGGCTTACGCCCACGAACTGGAATCCATCAACCTGCGCCGTCGTGATACGGACAGTAAAACGATGGAGGAAGCCATTGCCCAGGTGGATGAGGAACTGGATTTGGAACAAACCGCGACTATGGTCTTGTATGATCGGGACTGGCACCTGGGAGTGATCGGCATTGTAGCTTCCCGGTTGGTGGATATTTATCACCGGCCTGCCATCATGTTAAGCAACGTGGACGGGAAGATAAAAGGTTCTGCACGGAGTATTCGTGGGTTCAATATTTATGAAGCCCTTAAAAAGTGTGAAGATATACTTGAACAATTTGGTGGACATGAATTTGCAGCAGGCCTGACACTGGAAGAGCAAAATCTGACCGAGTTTAAGCGGAGAATGAACGATCTGGCTTATCTGGATTTATCAGACTCTGATTTCGAGCCAGAGCTGATTGCCGATGCCCAGCTTGACTTCGAGGATATTGACATGAAGTTCTGGAAGTTGCTCAGCCAGTTTGAGCCGTTCGGACCCTCCAATCTGAAACCTGTCTTTGTAACCCGGAATGTTCAATCGGTTGGGGTACCTACCATTGTAGGCAACGGGCACCTGAAGATGAAAGTAAAGCAGGGCAAATCAGGAGTATTTGAAGCCATTGGGTTTAATATGCATGAGTATTTACCCGGGGTAAGAGGGAATGATCCATTTGATATTGCCTATGTGCTGGAAGAGAATTACTGGAATGGCCGGCGCACGCTGCAGGTACGATTGAAAGACATTCACTTTCAGGCATAATTGGGTATTGTGTAGGGGGTGTAAAGCCCTTATCTTTTAAGTCTATCCAGTTGGGACTGTAGCTCAGTCGGTAGAGCAACGGACTGAAAATCCGTGTGTCGGCGGTTCGATTCCGCCCGGTCCCACACTCTTGCAAAGCCTTGTGCCTCAAATATTTAAAATGGCACAAGGCTTTTGTTTTTTCAGCAATAATGGACGCAGGATTTAAATGGGGTAACAGGGGGGTAACAGAATTGATTTTACCCAAATTTGATACAGGGCAAAAAAACTGCTCTCAGATACCGCTGTTTAGCTAATTAAAGTGATTTTCTCGCTTACCATCTAGTGCTATCTAAGTAAACTTATAGTGATCCTGATTTAATCAAATGATATAGTAGATACAAAGCCGGTTTCTTCTCTATATATAAAACAATTAAATAATTGAATTCCTTTTAGCTAGAAGCCAAGCAAAAATTTTAGTTTTAAGTTAGTAAAACAGCTTTAGACAGAGATCCCTAGTAATTAGCCAATCATACGCGATTATTATTGTATCACTCATCAAACGTCATTTCTTTACCTATCCATAGCAGACTAAAAGCCCATCAGTAAAACCATCAACATTTGTTGTTTTCAGCTTACTCTTATTACTTGCATAATATTGTATTAAGAAATAATTAATCCCTTTTAGTATTGTGAAATTAAATTGCATCCAATGTGCTGTTTAAATAAGCTATCTACTAAATAGATATGAATACTAAAACGGTTGATGGATGAGTAATCATAGATTAGTGCTCCGTATGGGGCTAATGGTGTATTGTGGCTTAGTAATTGGAATTTTAAATGGATATGGGCAGCCTCTTCCGGCACCAGGCATCCAGTCGCCAACAGCGGCTTCGCTGGCAAAGGCCATTGATGCAAATGTTTCGATGTACACCGGCCAGGCCTCCTATTCAATACCCCTGACCAGCATAGGGAACTATGGCTTTTCGTTGGAGTACAGTTATTCGGGGTTAAAGCCCGCCGAAATACCGGGGATGACCGGACTGGGATGGAATATGAGCGGACTTGGGGTCATTACCCGTTCCGTACGCAGCCTGAAAGATGAGGAAGGGGGTGGATATGCCCGTATTTCTGACTCCCTGCAAGCCAATCACAAAATCGCAAGCCCGACCTTCATCAACGAGATGAATAGCGGGATATGGGATGCCCAACCCGACATCTTTTTCTACAACTTTGGTGGGTATTCGGGCAAGTTCTACTTTGATATGTACGGCGAGGTGCGTGTGGAAGGCGATGTGCAATTAAAAATTACACCCACCTTAAACACCGGCCAGGGTCGCTTTACCGAGTTTGAAATCATCGATCCCTCCGGGAATATTTACACCTTTGGAACCGGCGACATCGTTGAGGTGACGCGCAGTGAAACCCGGGTAAACAGCTCTTCCGCCAATACCCGGGAATATGATACCTCCTGGTACCTTGCTAAGATTGAATACACTTCCGGTCAACAGGTGGATTTCACTTATACCACCGTTAGCACGTTATGTGATTCAGGATCGGATTGGATTGATCGTCGGACCTCAGCAGAAAAAGTGGTAAACAGCGCCAATATGAACCCGTACCAGCAAACCGAGGTCCGGGATTGCTACAAAAAAAGACTGTATCTCTCCAGCGCTTCCTTTCATGATCACCAGATAGACTTTAACTACAACCTGACGCGAACTGACTTCACCACCGAAAAAGCACTCACCGGTATTGAGCATTCGGTATCGGGTAATCTGAGACATAAGGTGGCCTTTACCTATGGATATCTGGATACGAATGCCCGTCTGATTTTAAAAGAACTGGATGTTCAGAGTTCAACAGGCAGCGACGTGATGAACTGGAAATTCAGCTATCACTCAGAAACAGCTTATATACCTGCTATTACCACGTACCAAACCGATCACTGGGGGTTTTATAATGGGGTTTCCGATAATGATAGTACCGGAGAAAAGCTTTCCCGATACTACATCAAAAATCCTAATCATGACACCTACTCACCTAGTACACATGGCCTTAACCGGGACCCGAATTCTGTAACATCCAGGATTGGGATGCTGGAGTCCATCCAAATCCCAAGCGGGGGGACTACCACCCTTGAGTATGAACCCAATACGTATAGCAAGGTGGGATCGGTGGCTAATCCGGTGCATATTCAGGAAGTATCTTACCTGGGTGGGTTATTGGAAGAAGATGATAAGTCGAAGACAGAAGTGATTTCTCCTACCTTTACTCTGGCTCCTGCTTCGGGAGGAACCGTTCCTTTGGATGTGTATCTGTTAGGAGCTGAAATTGATACTACCGCTCAAGCTTGTGCTTCTGCAAGCACAATTATAGCCTCAGGTGTTCATATTTACCTGGAAGGGGTGGGTCATTCCTATAGCCAGGAACTCAACATTGATCCAAATCCAGGGGATTATTGCACGGTTCCTTATGGCGGAGCGTATCCCGGTCCTGGCGACTATCGAGTAAGAACGGTGCTACCCAGTAATTATAACCAACAGCAAAACCCGCTGTTTTCTGTTGCATTGAGAAAAATCATTGGAGTGGTGGCCAAAGAAATCCAGGGCCCGGGGCATCGGATCAAACGCGTCACCAGTTCTGATGGAATTATCTCCACTGCTGATACACAGACCGAATACCGGTATAGTTCGTTTAGCGATACGTCGAGCTCGAGTGGAGCGCTGTCTCGTCCGTACAGTTATTGGTATCAGCTGAACTATAGCCATGGTGGAGATTATCTGGAGTACTGGTATCTGGATGGATTCGTACCGACTCCTACCCAGGGCCCGGTATTGGGATACAGCAACATTGAGGTAATCGAACAATCCGGAACGGATCAGATCCGAACCCGGCACTATTTTTCCAACTCCGATGGGGTAACCAGTGATAATCCGGTTACCGTTAACACCGGCTCAAATACCTATAATGATATCGGAGAAAGTAATATTCTGCCCATTGCATCCTGGACAAACTATGGTTTTGCCCGGGGACGTCTTCTGCGAACGGAGCAGTACAATACATCTGACCAACTGATGCAGGTAGTGGGATATGAGTATAACCAACAGTCGAAGAAAGCATTGAATGATAGTTACGGTTCCATTCCACTTAACATGAGCGTACCGGAGTTTCAGTTTTATGATTTGAACCCTCATATGAGTGTAATTGTACCGTTGTACAACAGCTCATCTTACCGCATACCCGTCTGGACCTATCCCAAGAAGGATACTACCTATTGGTATGAAGGAGGATCAACGAATCCGCCTACACAAGTCACTTTATACAATCATGATGTACTAACAACGATGCCCATAGGCAACACGACGTATAACAGTTTAACCAGCGAGCTTCGGCGAACCAAGATCACTTATGCGTATGAAATCTATAACGGGGCGGGGCAGATGAAAGACAAAAATATGCTTACCCAGAAATACGCTGAGGTTTTAGACGAAGGATCAGCATCTACCGACCTAAGTAAATCCTGGACCACTTGGAGTAATGCCTCGGGAGCCTGGCGACCCGATCAGCAATGGACATGGAAGGGTACCGGAACGGCCCCGGCAACTCCATCCACCTCTAACAGTGTGAAAATCTCAGATGTACTGACCTATGACGCGTATGGTAATATAATGGAAGTGGAAGATGCAGCCGGAGTGGTTTCTTCTTTCCATTATGATAACACCGGAACACAAGTTGTAGGAGCTTTTTCCAATACGCCCCAGAATGACATCGATGTGGTGTATATGGGCGATGACTACCAAAGTTCTTATGGTCCTCTCCCTAACGGACTGGTGTCCTATAAAAATGGGAATGGGACGCTTACCTATTCCATGGGCGAAGAAAATCAGGTTCCGCATCTCAGAGTCGAAATTGATAACTTAACCAGTGGTGGCGCTGGCGCCCGGGTCTCCGTTGGTCCTCAACCGGTAGGCAAGCAATTCCGGCTGGATATAGAGTACAAGGTAACCGAAGGTGTTTTTCATGTGAAAGGCTTTAACTCCGCAACGTCGACCCATACCAACTGGATAACCAGCGGAGTTACCTCCGGATGGGTAAAGACTTCTGTGGATATCGTGACCGCCACCGATGGCCATTTGTACTTGCGCGCACCATGGAATGGAACCGGTGCTCCTAACACCACCTTTTACTTGCGTCATATTCGCATTTACCCCGTTGAAGCCCAGGCGCAGAGCGCGAATTATCATGCCACCTTTCAAACCCCGGTGTATGTGATGGACCAGAGCGGTTCAGCAGTTACTTATGAGTACGATGGTGCAGGACGGTTAAACGGGATGCGGAATACCAATGGTTACCAGACAACCGCCTACTCCTATGGATACTCTGCGGCTAAAAACGGAGGCGTTTATGACCCTCTGGCTCCGAATACGGTAGAAAGTATAACCTACCTAGACCCCTTTATGTACGATGACTTCAGTAGCTCGGCAAACTGGACCAGCGTTAATCCTACCTATAACGAGTTTAACGTACAAATGGCCGGAGAAACCACGGTTCGCATGGGTTCCGGTGGTAGTTATGAGGGGATGTATGTGGATTTGGGCAACGAAGAGATCGTAGCGCGTATTGATTTCTATCCCGATAACACCACCGGGGGAACTCCTCACATTATGTTGAGCGGGCCCGGTAATCGGTTTGCCGTACATTATCAATATTCCTCCGACCGGTTCAGGATTCAGTATCAGAAAGATTCAGGGTCCTACCAATACCCATTTACGTTTCCATTAAGTGCCACTATCGACCGGTGGTATACTATTGAGCTTTCCAAAAAAGAGGGTACGCTTACCGCTTGGGTATACCCAAAAGGGGAAGGGCGTGACCCGGATAATTCCTACACGCTAAACGGTTTTAGCACCACCTGGACTCCGAACTTTGCGCTCTCCGGTAACGACAGTTATTACTATGTAGCTAATCTGAGTATTGCCAAATCCTGGCAGGCCGGTATGGAATACCTGGACGGCTTAGGCCGTTCCATCCAATCCCAAATGCGGGATGCCGCTAACACCGCCATCATTACTGATACCCGGTACAACGAGCGGGGACTACCCGAAGTAGCTTCCCGACCCATTGAACTCACCGGAGTGACCAACTACCAGCAAGATCTGATGGAAGGAACAGGCAGTTTTAATCCGGGTGGGGTACTGCACAGCACCTCCGATGTGGAAGATTACTATGATCCGCTGGTGGCTTCAGGGACCGAAGACTATGCCTATACCTACACCCAATACGAAGACACCCCACAGGCCCGGGTAAAAGAGCAGCGTTTGCCAGGTGGGGCCAGCTACGATGTACAAATCAGCTACGGCCTCAACACCACCGAGACCTTTGCCACGGCAGCCCAAGGCAGTACGCCGGCTAAGACGTGGGCGACAAATACTTTGACTAAAACGGTAACCACCGATCCCGACAACAAGCGTACCATCACCTATACCGACGGATGGGGACAAACCATTGCCAGCGGGGTGGATATGAACGGCGACAGCAAGCTCACACGCTCCTCTACGGACCTGGTTACTGAATTTGCCTATGACCTGCGCGGAAACCTGGTACGGGTGGAAGACCCCAAAGGTCTGGCTACCACGTATACCTATAATACCCTGGGTCAGCTCACTGAGAAAAAGCTCCCGGATCAAACCCAGTCTAATAAGTATACCTACGACGACAAAGGACGCCTGCGCTTTTTTAAAGACCCGGCCAGTTCCACCACCCCGTGTTATTACACCAAATATGACGATCTGGATCGGCCAGTGGAAGCCGGTCAGTATACCAGCTACTGCTACTTCTTTAACGATGCAACGAAAGCCAATGACGCCACCTGGCCAACAAGCAGCACCGCGGTTAACATCACGTACTCCTACGATGGGGACGATGCTTATTCCGGCACCTACAGCCTGACGTCCAACAACCAAAAGGGTAGATTATCCCGGGTACGCTATCGCGATCCCAACACGGGCAATCTGGGGTACACCTGGTATTCCTATAATAACCTCGGACTGGTGGAATGGGTAGGTCAGCAGCTCCCGGGATCCACGGTGCTGTATTACATCACCTATATCTATGATGAGCTGGGCCGGTTAACGCAGCGAAGCATCACTCCACTGGGCAGCAGCGACCCCAACGACCGGGAATGGTACCAGTGGCAGGAATACGACTCCTTCGGCCGTCTCCATAAGGTCTATTCCAACACGAGTAGTTCTACCGGCAGCCGTACCCTGGAAGCCGAATACACCTACACCGCCGATGGGCAGGTGAAACAGACTAAACTGGGTCCCAATCCCGTTCAAACTGTAGATTATACCTACACCGTGCAGGGCTGGATGGATAAAATCAATAATGCATCAACGTCTTCGGCCACCTATGGCGACCGCTTCGGGCTGAATCTGGATTATAATCTGAATGGAAACATCAGTACCCAGCAGTTCCGCCAGCAGGGGGCAACCAACACGAACCTGCTCACTTATTCTTATGGGTACGATACGGCCAACCGGCTCGCCTCAGCCGGGTTCACCGGTACGGGGTATGGAGGAGATGCCTATGATGTGACCTATGCCTACGACGACAACGGCAACTTCACCGGAATAACCCGCAAGAATGAAAGTGGCAGTGCTCATTTGAGTCCAACCGCTTTTACTTATGTTTCCGGCACCAATAAGATAGACCGGGTAAGCGTGTACATGACCCACTATACCGCTCAGCACGACCTGTACTATGACGCCAACGGCAACGTGGAAGACAACGAGGCCGGCGACTACTACTTTGCGGCTTACGACTGGCGTAACCTGATGACCGAAGTAGGTAAGGGAGGAAGCTCGGTGTACTTTGCTTACGACGCCGATGGTAACCGCATCAGCAAGCGGTTATCAGCCTACCAGGTCTCGGAAGACATGCAGTATATCCGCGGGGCTAATGGCGAAGTAGTGGCCGTTTACTTAAACGGTAATTTGCAGTATCATAACACACTTGCAGGAGGTGATATGATCGGTAATTACGATGGTTCTCAACGACGCTACTTCCTTAAAGATCATTTGGGAAGTGTCCGAACAACCGTAGACCAAAACGGAAACGTAGATGGCTATGACGACTACTACGCCTTTGGGCTAACCATGCCCGGGCGTTCTTCCAACTCCGCTAATCCGAATGATGATTATAAGTTTACGGGGCATGAACGGGACGAAGAAGCTGGACTAAACTTAATTCATGCCGGGGCTCGCATGATGGATCCGGTTATTGGACGTTGGTTAGGGATTGATCCATTAAGTGCCAAATTTCCTGAACATTCGCCTTATAATTATGTCATAAATAACCCCTTAATCTATTTTGACCCGAAGGGAGAGGAGTGGTTCTATTATCAAGCAGATGACGAGGATGAAAAACGTTGGCATTATCATGAGGATACTTCTGAAATGGAAGTATGGACAGGTACCTATGACGATGATGGAAATAAAGTTATGGAGACACAGCAGGGGATGATCGAACTTTTATCATATGATGGAGAAGCTCTTCGCTGGCATCGCGATGATGGAACTTCTCTAGTCGCATTCGGAGTATCTGGTGAGATTGGAGAAGATGGGACGACAAATCCCGATAATCAGTGGGTAGAAAATGTAGGGCCTATACCTGAAGGATGGTACATTGCTTTCCCGAATATGATACAAGATTGGGAAAATCTCTCACTGAAACAAAAGCTATACTCGCTAGCACGAAGAGGGCAGTGGCCAGGTGGCACGACAGCTTGGGGGAAGACTCGTTTATTTTTAGATCCTGATAAGGTAGGAAATCGTTCCAACTTCTCAATTCATGGGGGCCTCTTTCCCGGTTCAAGAGGTTGTATAGATTTATGTAGTGATGCTCCCTATTTCTTTAATGCATTTAGGAACCATTATAAGCAGGTTGGACTACACGTAAATTATAATAAGCTAAGAAATAGAAAGAAATGAGTGTAATTAGAGTATTAATAATCTTATGTGAAGTTCTCTTTGGAGTCTTGTTTGTTGGGCTTGCATATATATTAACTGAAGACTTTTTGGGCTTTGGACCCTCCAAAATTTACTCAGACTCAAAAACATTTTGGCTTACTTCTTTACCACCTATTGGAGCACTTCTTATCTCTGGATTTATAGCCTTTTATTTACATAAAAAACAAATGAGTCTCGTAAAAAGAGAGAAATGAGATATCAATACGGTTTATTTTTAGGATCATTCCCTCGTTCCGAAGGTCCTCCTTCGGAATGCATTCTAAAAGCCTGCCTCTCCGGTAGGCAAGCTCCTGCTTCCCCTTGCCATGGGAAATTGAATCTTTGATACCTCACCTTAGTGTATGTATTCGTCTGACGGCCGACATGCATCAGCAATACACTCCCAACGAAGACGTTGAGTATGATGGGAACACAGCCATGAACTAAGCTATGAGATACATAGTAATCAGTGCTATACTTATTTTCGCAGCATGTCAAAATAATAAAGAAGTAACATCTGTAACGATTAAATATGTGGACTGGAAGAGAAACTCAGGTCCTGTAGATTGTGCCTTGTTAGACTTTTCATTTCCAGACATGTTTGTCGATTCTTTAATAATTACTGAACCAAACGAGCTTCAGCGGTTCAATACAGAATACATTAAGACCAAAGAGCAATCGTTTGTTTTGCTCAGAGACTCGGCGATGTTTAATAGCCGCATTGAATCAAGGTTTACCTTCAATAATGGGGATAAAGACTTGATTTGCATAGATCCTCTCAATGACAATATTAATTTAGATGATGACCTCTATACGATTAATACATCCTTGCATAGAAGGGTAACTCAAATGGTTTACGAGGACTATTCTTCGCTACTAAAAATGATAGGAGAATAGCCTGTCAAATCATCGGTAATACATTCTTGGCGAGAATGTCCCCTCGTTCCGAAGGTCCCCCCTCGAATGCATTCAAAAAGCCTGCCTGTCCGGTAGGCAGGCTTCGTACCTGAACGATAGAGGTGCCCATCAATCAAGAAGAGATCGATTAAGAAATGACGGATTTACAAATGACGAAGAGCATCGTGTTATAACAGGTCCAGAAATGCAAATGGATATGGGCGAGATTAAACCTGGACAAGGCCCAAGAAAGCATAAAGACCCTAAATCTAAAAGGGTGAAAACAACTGGGCCAACATCGAATCAAGTTATTAGAAATAAGAAGAAAGGAAATTATTTGATTCACTTTCATATAAACCTCAATTAATTTCC
>JBCBST010000057.1:0-19123 GCA_039819115.1 Bacteroidota bacterium | reverse complement strand
AAAAGAACATTTGAAATAGAAAGCTATGATGCATTAAGAGCGCTCTTTACGGAATACGAAGACTTCTTTTCCAAGATTATTGTACTTAAACAAACCGGAGTTAAACCCTGATGGTTAAGAAGTATGTATGTATTGCAGCCGTTTTCTTTACGGCTTTAAGTTGTTCATCTACCGCTCCAAAGTTTGTCACCGATTATCCCATCAACGGAAACGTTCTGGGATATATGATTTCCGGAGGAGTGAACACGATTGTTCGCTCCAGCGTGATGAATGTGGAAATACAAAGCGAACGTACAGCAACCGTTACAACACAGCGCGCTGTTACCATTTTGAACGAAGATGGAAGGGATGAAGGTGAGGTGGTTCTTTACTACGACACGTTTAAACAGGTTAAAAATCTGAGCGGGTATGTCATTGACCGCACCGGAAAAGTGGTGTACAGCTCAAAGAAGGATGATATACTGGACTTCCCTGCTACCAGCTCGTATTCTCTCTATGAAGATAACCGGGTGAAAATCCTTGATCTTAATCACTACGAGTATCCCTACACCATTGTGTATTCCTACGAAGAATCGTACGATGGACTTCTTAACGTTCCAAACTGGTACATTCAACAAACCGATCAGCTTATAGAATATGGAGAGCTTACGGTTCGGCACCCAAAGGGTCTGCCGCTAAAGTACTACGAACAAAATTTCGATGGGGCGTTTTCGAGTAGTGAAGAAGCGGGCATCATGCAGAAAACATGGGTGGTTGAGGAGTTAAAACCGATTGATCTTGTTAAATACAGCAAGCCGTTTTCTCTTCAACAGCCAAGGGTGTTATTGGCCACCGAACGTTTTCAGATGGATGAGTCTGTAGGTAAAATGGGAACCTGGGAAGATTTTGGAGCCTGGTACCATGAACTATCTAAAGGACGCGATGAGCTAACGGAAGAGACCAAAAGAGAAGTGGACGAAGTGATACAGGGAGTAGATAGCGATACCGAAAAGGTGGCTCTGCTGTATGACTATATGCAAAAGAAAACCCGGTATGTGAGTATCCAACTGGGCATAGGGGGGTGGCAAACGTTTCCTGCTTCATTTGTTGAAGAGACCGGATATGGAGACTGTAAGGCGCTAACCAATTTTATGGCCTCCATATTGAAGTATGCCGGGCTGGAAGCCTATCCTGCATTAATACGTAGCGGACGATTTGTACCGCCCATTGTTGAAGACTTCCCGAGTAGTCAGTTCAATCATGTGGTGCTGCATGTGCCGGCCGAGGAAGATTCGTTATGGTTGGAATGTACGCATCAGGGACTGCCCTTTAACTATATCGGTTTTTCCAATACCGATCGTAAAGCGCTATTAATCAAAGAGGAGGGAAGCTACCTGATTGATACACCGGTTTTTGATGAACGCATCAATACGCTGGTGAACGTAAACCGGATTCATATTTCTGATTCTGATACCGACATAAAGGTAGAAACACAGGTAAATGGATATTTCTATGACCAGTACCTCTCGGCGTTATCGCTTAAGAATAAAGACGACAGAGAGCGTTGGATACGTCTGCAAGCAGATTTATCGGATATTCACATTGAGTCCTATGATTTCGAACATATCTTGAAGAAAGAGAACCCGCTGAACCTATCGTATCATATTACATCCGACTCCTATACGTCAAAAACAGGGAGCAGGGTATTTGTACCGGTAAACCGGTTTAACAGCTGGGGTGCAAACGTGTTCATTCCCGAAGATTCAACACGAACAGAAGATATCGAGCTACTGGTGACCTTCTCTGAGCAAGACAGCACCATCATTAGCTACGAACCCTTTTATGATGTGGAGTTTTTGCCGGAAGATGTGCATGTATCGGAAGATTTTGGGGAGCTGAAGATCAATCTGAAGCATAATCCGGAGCAGAAGACGATTGTTGTATACCGTTCAATGGTGCTGAACAAGTCGGTCATCCCATACCAACAATATGAAGAACTCAGAGCTTTTTTCGGGACGCTTATTGCTGCCGACAAACGAAACATCGTTTTGCGCCAGATACAAGCCAGTCGCTAAGTAACGGAATGCAAAAGCCTCTTGTGAAAGAGGCTTTCTAATACCGGACCCCTGTTATTCAGGGATGTATATAATGGTGGTGCAATCTAGCCCCGATATTACTGGCTTTAACGGGTGGGAAACCAAACATAGTCGCCACTGGTATTGATGTAGCCATATTGTTCTTCTACATCTTCTCCGTCAATAATGAAGGTGGTTACGCGGGCCAGCCCATTGCGAAATGGCTCCACTTCATCAAAAATAGGTTCAACAATAGTATTACCAGTTAAATCAATGAAGGTCCATTTATTATTGATGAATACCGGCGCCCGTTCCTCGGAAAAAGGTCGTACCTGTAGGAATTGTTCGTTGATTACAAAGTTCCCGGTCTCATCAATAAAGCCGAATAAATTGGTATTACGCCGTGCGGGTGCCAGACCGTTTCCAAAGTCGCCAACGCTGATAAACTGAGGTTGTATGGTTACCTCACCCATTGGATTGATGAAACCCCATCGGTCGCTGACTCTGACGGCTGCTTTCTCTTCAGAGAAGGCGTGCGCTTCACTGTAAATCAAATCAACAATGGTATTGCCTTCCGGGTCTATATATCCGAATTGTTCATCGTCCCGAACCAGTGCCCTTTGATTGGTAAATAAGTTGTCTTCCACAAAGTCTATATCTTCGGGCAGATTTACAGATTCCAGCGGATTACCATTTCCATCGATGTACAGATAATCCGAAAAATCCAGCGAGCGTACGAAAGCCAGGCCGCTAGAAAAGGGATAAGCACCACGGAACTTTGGGTTAATGATAAAGTCTCCCTGCCGGTTGATGAAGCCCCAGCGTCCTTCCATCTGGACCGCAGCCCGATCTTCCGAAAACCGCTGAATGTTCTGGTAACTCCCTTCAATCACAACCTCTCCGGAAGCGTCGATGTATTTCCATCCCCAGTTTTGACGTACGGCAGCCAGACCTTCGAAAAACGGTGCTGCATTTTGAAACTGAGGTTCTATCATCACGCGTCCTTCCCGATCGATATATCCCCAGCTTCCGGCCACACGTACGGGGAATAATTCAACGTTTTCGGAACTGTTATCATCGTCTGAGCCGGTAAGAGAGTCACAACTAACTCCCCAAGCTGAAACCAAAAGCAATTGTATAATCAGAAAGTGTGAAAAACGTATTCGTGCCATTGTTTATTATCTAGTTGGAAACCAAATATAGTCGCCGTTGGTGTTAATGTATCCGATTCGGGCATTGTCACCGCTTCCCAGCTGAACGCGTGCAAGACCATCTTCAAAGCTTTGGGCCATTTCGAACGGTTGCTGGATAACCAATAACCCGCGCTCTTGTTCAATAAAGTACCAGTCATCGCCCAGTCTCACCGCAGCGAGATTGTTTGAGAAAGATCGGGCCTCATTAAACTGGGGTTCAATAATTACATTATCATTTTGGTCGATGTAGCCCACATAATCCCCTTCCCGTATCCAGGCTCTTTCATTATTAAAGGAGCCGGCTTCTGAATATTTAGGAGTAATAACCGGAATTCCGGATCGGTTGATGAACCCCCATCCTTCTGTGGTTTGGATAGCCGCCAGGTCTTCAGAGAAGGTTGAGGCAGAAGAGATCTCGAACGTGGGATCAATGACGACTTCTCCGTCACCGTTTATGTACACCCAGCCTTCAAATGTTTCCACCGCGGCCAGGCCTCCGGAAAATCGTCGGGCGTCGCTGTATGATGGGGAAATAGGAGTATTACCGGCTGCATTTACATACCCCCACAGCCCGTCTGCTCTTACGGCAGCCAATCCTTCCGAAAAATCAGTGGCAAAATCGAAGGAAGGCTCAATGGTAAATTCGCCCCGGGTATTAATATATCCGAATGACTGACCTGGAAGTTGAGCGGGTGCCCGCTGATCGTTGAAATTGCCCACGGTACTAAACTGTGGGGTGATCGCAATACCGGGAGAATCGACCCGGACAAATCCCCATAACGATCCCGAACGAACAGCAGCATAATTACCACTTACATCGCGGGCTTCATCGAATTGGGGTTCAATAACCAGTTTGCCCGTATTGTCAATGTAGCCCCAGTTTCCGTTAAGCAAAACCGGGTGAAGATTGGTAGCAGTTTCGTCGTCGTCGTCGTCATCTCCTGTAATCAGATCGCATCCCGAAAGTGCAAACAAACCGAACACGGATAGAATGAGCAGAAAGAATTGAAGTTTTTTCAATGAAGTCATTCCCAAAGCTATTTAATAAGGGTCATTTTTTGTGACTGAGAACCTTGCGGGGTCTCAATTTTATAAATATACACACCACTAGGCAATCCTGATGCGTTAAACATTACTTCATGGGCTCCCGCCTGAACGGTTCCATTCAGTAAAGTCTGTACCAATTGTCCGTTAGAATTATATACACGCAGGCGAACCTGTCCCGTTCTGGGTAAGGAGAACCCAATAATGGTAGTGGGGTTAAAAGGGTTTGGGTAATTTTGCCGGAGCTGAATACGACCGGGTAAAGAAGTGGAAGGTTCATTACTGACAGGAACGGATTGTACGAAGTCAAAGTCTCCGAATTCTGCTCCTAATACATCGTTAGACTGGTTCGATTCTAATCCAAACCACCGTTGCAACACCGTGTTATAGACCTTTCGGTAGTCCGTGGAATAGAGTGGGTCGCCCGAACGATCGAGTTGGGTTAAATCCGGTTCAGGACCAAAAACGCCGCCATTCACACTAGGTCCGAATAAAAATAGGGGAGCAGCTGAACCATGATCGGTTCCGTTTGATCCGTTTTCATTCAAGGTTCGTCCAAATTCAGAAAAAGTCATGGTAAGTACTTCTTCGGCAAGATCGTCGGTCCCTAAATCTTCATAAAAAGAAGTAACGGCTTCAGATATATTTCGAAGCAGATTTGCATGATTTCCTTCCTCCCCTCCCTGGTTAGAATGGGTATCGAATCCACCGATAGAGACCAGATAAATACGGGTTCTAAGCTGCCCGCGAATCAACCGGGCTACCGAAGAGAGGCTGCGGGCTAACCCGGAATTAGGATATTCAACCAGGTTACCTACCCCATTGGCTGCGTTTTGTACCGCTTCTACATATCGGAATGAGGCGTTTGTTACCTTTCTGACTTGTTTTAACGCTTCTCCAAACGAATTTGCAGGTAGGTTATCCTCGTCATAAAAACCACCTTGCTCCAGAAACGCATCAAATTGAGAAGAGCCACCAAACGTCATACCCAGATTCCCAAAATCGCTTTGAAAGAGGAGGGAAGTGCCTCCGATCCGAACACCCAATGGATATTCTGTTGGTGTAGCCAGGAAGTCCGGGTTTTCTTCTGTTAAGAATCGTCCAATCCACCCGGTATTCAGATTTACATCTTCATCGCTGGCCGTAGCCCAGATATCTGTTCCACGGAAGTGAGAACGACTGGATTCTTCATACCCAACGTTATGAACAACAGCCATGTCTCCAGTACCCCACATTGGAGTAAGGGCATTCATAGCGGGATGCAGACCAAAGAAGTCGTTAAACAGGATCGAATCGGCTGTTTGTATTTGGTTCTTTGAAATACGGATAGTGGGCCGGAGAGAATTGTACACATCGTCTTCAAATGGTACCACTGTATTTAGCCCATCGTTACCCCCATTAAGCTGAATAAGAACTAAAGCTCTGTTTGTCTCTAAGGCCCCCAGCCTTCGTAAGATCTTGGAATTGGAAAAGGCCTGTATAGGTGTGGAGCCTAACATCATAGTGGCACCCGCACTGGCCATACCGATACTGGCTAAAAAACTACGCCGGCTCCAGAACTCATGATCTTTACTATGAGCATGGCCGTGCTCCAGCGAAGCACCGTGGCGCTTATTCGATTGATGATTGCACATAATGTCTTCCTGATGTTAGGTTAATTGATATGCTGGTAGTTGAAATAAATAAGCGATATAGTTTTTTAAGAGCTTATCGATCGAGTTTGGATAAAACAGGTCTCCATTGTCCACGCCTGCGGTCCAGTCGTACCATGGAGTTCCGTCGAGCATAATTTTCATCAGATTCTGTTCATGTTCGGGTCGGCTTAATACCGAATCGGGTACGGGAACAGCTCCCCCTGCGAAGTCGTCATCCACGGTGCGCACTCCTACCTGGCTGAGTGGCATCGATAACATATGTTCGGCCAGGTCAATAGCCAGTTCAAAGGGGTTTGATGGATTAGATATTTTTTCTGCTATTCGGATAGATGCCCATTCCACGCCTCCATTACCGTCAATAATATCCTGGAGTTGATTCCATCGGGTAGGAAGTACACTGGTGTTTAACCAGGCATAATGACCCGGGATATCATCAGAACCGGGGGGATTGTACCCCGGCCAACCGGCAACATTTGGGGGGTTGAGCAATTCCTGGTTTATTTCCGGCATATTGACCCGGAGAAATTCCAGCATGGATGTGTTGGGCGGTACTTCAAGCTCCCGCAGTAATCCCACATATAGTTCTACCGGGCTTTTAATACGGGATCCGATAAACTCCTCCTCGTAAAAGTGTTGACTCGATAATAACCGCTTCATGAGTGCGGCCAGATCAAAGTTTTGCTGCACAAAGTAAGTGGCCATCTCTGCGATGACAGAGTTATTAGGAATAGCACTCACAAAAAAGGTGTATAGCTTTTTGCAGATAAACCAGGCTACTTCATCAGGCTTTTCATCAAAAATACGATCTACCACCATTTGTAAGGTGTAATTCTGTGCACTACCCCCAAAAATGGTCTTATTGGTACTATCAAAGGCATTGTTGTCCAGAAAGGAAGTGAAGTTATTATTGTTCACTCTCCACCCGGTGCATGCCCGCGCAACTTCCTGAACATCACCTGGAGGATCCTGCTGATCGGAATAATTAGGACTTCCATTTCGATCTAAAATGCCCAGTGTAAATAGCTCTAGTAGCTCCCGGGCAAAATCTTCGTTGGGAGCACTTCGATCATTCACATACCCGTTCAGATAATACAACATAGCGGGGTTAACACTCATGTTGTACACCAGGTCTTTAAAATTACCGAAGGCCGACACATGCAGCAGCTTCATGTAGTTCTGCATGTGATTGGCATAACTGTTACCCGCCTTACCGGCTACGCCCTGGTATCCTACCACAAAGTGATTGGTCCAGAACAACATCATCTTTTCCAACAACCCCCCATTATACATGCTGTCCATCCAGTTCCACTGGATGTCATAAAAATCATTGATATCGCCGGAAGCTCCTTGCTTGAACCAGGATGGATCATCAGGTAGTGGGGTGGAAATGGCCTCATCCACTAACGTTTCTGCAGCCGTTGTGGCATCAGGAAAGGTACGGGCACGGTTTACATCGTTGATCTTATTACCAAAGTGGGTTCGCCGTACGAGATGAGCGGCCTGAGTAGCGGTCCAGCTACCGGTATACACATCAAGTGAACCCTGGAAAACGCGTTGAGTCAGCGCCGATGCTTTAGCCTGAGAATTGAACGGCGAACTTTTATAAGTAACGGTAGACATATGACTGAATGATTAGGACCCGGAACGTTTTTAAGAGAACGTCTCCCCCAAAATTGTTACAAGAAAAGGAAGAGTTGGTAGGTTTAACCGGGTACTTTGAACTTTGTTCCAACAAAATGTTCTGGAATTGGTATAGTTATCATCGGAAGCAAAAAAAAACTTAAATCTATCACATACTATGGCTCACGAAATCGATTACACACTCTTTGGCGACGATCTGCAACTTGTTGAAATTGAATTGGATGGAGGAGAAGCTGTTCGGGCAGAAGTCGGAACCATGACCTACATGGATAGTGGGATAAAAATGGACACCTCATCGGGTGGAGGGTTAATGAAAGGTTTGAAGCGTATGTTTACCGGCGAAGGGTTTTTTATTACCACATTCGAAAACACAGTGCATAGTCGTCAGAAAGTGGCGTTCGCAGCACCCTATCCGGGTAAAATCATTCCTATTGATCTTTCGAGAGAGCAAGGTCATTTTTTATGCCAGAAAGATGCGTTTCTGTGTGCGGCTTATGGAATTGACATAGGCATTGCCTTTACCAAAAAATTTGGTGCCGGCTTCTTTGGAGGAGAAGGATTTATCCTCCAAAAACTGGAAGGGGATGGATTGGCCTTTCTGCATGCCGGTGGTACCATTATTGAACGCGAACTGTCTTCCGGGGAAGAGCTGCGATTGGACACGGGATGCCTGGTTGGAATGAGCAGTTCTATATCATATGATGTTCAATTCATCGGTGGTTTTCGGAACGCTTTGTTTGGTGGAGAAGGGTTGTTTCTCGCTCATTTACGGGGTCCGGGTAAAGTGCTTATACAAAGCCTGCCTTTTTCCCGTTTAGTTGATCGCGTGCTTTCCGCCATGCCGCCAGCACAGAATTACGGATAAGCAGAAAAGTTTGTAAGGATAAGGTGTGGAGAGAGTCTTACCTTGCAAACCAAAACGATAAGTAACGATTAAGGTAATACGTAATGAGTTCTTTAAACAAAGCAATGATCATCGGCCGGTTAGGTCAGGACCCTGAGGTTCGGTATACGCAAGCTAATACAGCGGTTGCCACGCTCAGCATCGCCACCAGTGAACGATACAAGGATAGCAATGGCGAAAACCAGGAGCGAACGGAGTGGCATCGTGTTGTTGCCTGGGGGCGTTTGGCAGAAATATGCCAGCAGTATCTCAAAAAGGGATCACTGGTGTATATAGAAGGACCTATCCAGACCCGGCAGTGGGAAGACCAGCAAGGCCAAAAGCGCTACACTACAGAAGTAAAAGCGTTGCAAATGACCATGCTCGACAGCAAAGGAAGTGGAATGGGAGGTGGAGGTAATACACCCATGAATCAGGGACAGCCTGCTCAGCCTCAATCTCAACAGCCTATCAGCAGCAATGTAGAGCTGGGTAGCAGTTTTGACGATATGGACGACGACTTGCCGTTCTAACTCCTGAAGGATTAAAATCTCTAAAGCGGTCTTCCAAAGGGTTGATCGCTTTTTTATTTTCTATTACTGTGTAGTCAGACCTTTTTTTAACCAATAGTTAGTATTTGGATACACCTGAAGAACCTCCCCCTGCTCATTTGATTGAGTTTATAGCGTTTGATACGTCTCTTTACTCAGATACGCTAGATCCTGTCACACTGGGTCTTCAAGTCATAGGTATGGTATTGGGCCTGGTGCTTTCTGCATTGTTTTCAGGTTCTGAAGTTGCTTTTTTTTCACTGAGTAACCGCATGAACGAACTGGATGAAGGAGCGCCAGGTTCACAAGCTGTCGACCGGCGCATCTCAGGAATGCTGGAAAAACCAAGGCGCCTGCTGGCTACTATACTTATCGGTAATACCTTTTCGAACATCATCACTTCGGTGTTGGCGGCTGTGATTACCGGAAATCTGGTCGCTTTCTTCGGCGCGTCAGAGGTGTTGGTATTTACGGTCGAAGTGTTGGTGCTCACGTTCACCATTCTCATTTTGAGTGAAATTACCCCCAAAATTATAGCTATTAATAATCCGCTTAAGATTGCCCGCAGGTTCTGCTACTTTATATATGCTTTTTTTATTGGTTTAAAACCCATCGCGAGTATTATCGCAGCAAGTACCATAAATCTGGAAAAATACCTCCCTAAACCCGCAAACCGAATCACATCGGAAGACATACGGACGATGGCTGAGGTAAGCGAACAGGATGGTTCAATAAAAGAAGATGAGCGCGAAATCATCGAAAATGTGATTGAGTTTGGAACCACTGTGGTTCGGGAGATCATGACGTCAAGGGTCAACCTTATTGCGGTTTCGATCGAAGACTCGCTGCCTGAAGTGATCGCTAAAATCCAGCAGCATAGCCTTTCCCGTATGCCGTTATATGAAAATGACCTAGACACTATTGTTGGGGTTATCTATTCAAAAGATGTGCTCCCGTACATGGATAAAATATCGGAGATGGTTACTCTGAATTGGCGAACTATTGCCCGTACCCCTCTTTTTATACCAGCTACAAAAAAGCTGGACGATTTACTCCGCGACTTTCAACAGGCTAAAACACATCTGGCGGTTGTGGTTGATGAATATGGCGGTACAGAAGGTATCGTAACGATGGACGATATCCTGGAGGAAATCGTTGGTGATATTACTGATGAATCATCTCCGGATGAGGAAAAGCTATATACTCGTTTCCGGAGCGGGATCTATATTTTTGACGCTCAGATTGATCTGGACGATATGGAAGAGGTATTGGAAACAGAAATCACCTCGGAAGAAGACGAATTTGAAACTCTTGGCGGGTTGATTTATCACATGACGGAAAACCTGCCGAATGTAGGAGAACGGGTACATTATAAAGGTCTTGAACTTACGGTACACTCTGTACAAAACAACAGGATCAAAAAGGTGAGAGTAAAAGTAGATACTCCACAAAAAGAAGAACTCAAAAACGAGTAACTATTCCTTCCTTGATTCAGGAACAACAAGCATTACAACCTCTTACCACTATGGGAGTGCATGCGTTCTCCCGGTATTTTGCTGAAATCCATTCCGTTCAGGATTTGAATACGATTATGGAACGTAAGCCGGAGTCTGTACCGGTAATGATTCTGGGGGGGGGTAGTAATGTGCTCTTTGCCAGCGATTATGACGGATTGATGGTGCATAATCGCATAAGAGGGATTCAACAACGATCAGAAAACAAGGACGAGGTTTTGCTAACCGTAGGTGCAGGTGAGAACTGGCATCAGCTGGTGATGCACTGCGTGGAAAACGGATGGGGAGGAATAGAGAATCTTGCCCTTATTCCCGGAAGTGTGGGAGCTGCACCTATTCAGAATATTGGTGCTTATGGAGTTGAGTTAGTAGATGTATTTGTTGAACTGGAAGCCTTTGAGCTGAGTTCTGGTTTAGTGAAAACCTTTTCTAAGGAGGAGTGCCAGTTCGGATACAGGAATAGCATTTTTAAACATCAGGAGAAAGGTAAATGGGTAATTATATCGGTTACTCTCCGTCTATTAAAACAAAAAGAGCCAAATATCGGCTATGCGGCATTGCAAACCGAGTTGGAGCAAAGAGGTATTCATAAACCAACCATAAAGCAGGTCAGCGAAGCGGTGATCGCCGTACGTCAAAGTAAACTTCCCGATCCGGCAAAGATCGGAAATACCGGAAGCTTTTTTAAAAATCCGGTGGTTCCCCTGGATACATTTAACGAGTTGAACCGGAGCTACCCGGAATTGCCTCACTATCCCATTGATGATGCATCGGTTAAGATACCTGCGGGGTGGTTGATTGAACAGGCAGGGTGGAAAGGGAAGAGGGTGGGAAATACGGGAACGTATAAAAAACAGGCACTGGTAATCGTCAATTATGGTGAAGCTACTGGTCAGGAAATATGGGCGTTCGCGAAACACATCCAATCTTCGGTGAACGAAATGTTTGGTGTAGAGCTGGAGCCCGAAGTAAATGTAATCAAGTAGTGATGAGAGATACGGCATGAAGGATTCCCTTACTCAAGAGCATGGACTGTAGTAAAAGGTGCGGCAGAAATTAATTTCTTTTTATTAACAACGAGGTGCTTTTGAAGCATTGGAAAGAATGGTATGCTCTCTGTTGGGATCAATATCTTTGTTTCCTCTCTATACATCGATTGATAACCTATTCAGAAAACAGATTTTCAGAAAATGAAACAAGACAGCCTCTTCCGAACACCATATGTACTATTGCTTTTGATAAGTACCCTTGCGCTGCAAGCATGTGTTACTATTCAAACCAGTCCTGTTTCCGGGAATAAAAGAGTCTACGGCTATTCATGGGATCAGGAAGTAAACATTGGTCGCGATTCGGATAGCGAGATAATTGCACAGTATGGGCTATACGACGACGAGGAATTAGCTAAATATGTCGATAACCTGGGGCAGGAGCTTCTTGAAGTTTCGCATATGCGTCGGGAGAGCGCAGAACAAAAATACAAGGATACTCAGTTTACGTTTCGGGTATTGAGTTCGCCTGTTGTCAACGCTTTTGCATTACCCGGTGGATATGTATACGTAACACGCGGTTTACTGAGCCATTTAAATAATGAAGCTCAACTGGCCGTGGTACTTGGTCACGAGATCGCTCACGTAGCTGCGCGCCATGCTTCCCAACGGGCAGCAGAACAACAGGTGGGACAGATTCTGATTATGGGTGGCGCAATAGGCGGGCAATTGGCCGGTCTTGATGGTGGCCAGATCGCCCAGTTAAGTTCTCAAACGGCACAGCTTATGTTTCTACAATATGGGCGGGATGACGAAAGAGAATCGGATGCGCTGGGAGTGGAATACTCGGCCATGAAAAACTATGAAGCAGCAGAGGGGGCCGCCTTTTTTACCTCATTGAAACGTATCCAAGAAAAGGCAGGAGTAAGCATTCCATCTCATCTTTCTTCCCATCCCGATCCGGGTGAACGTGAACAAACCATTCCGCGGCTGGCAGCTGAATGGGAACAAGAAGGATATACCCAAAATAAGGTGGGGGAAGAGCAATTCATGCGAATGATTGACGGAATCATGTATGGTGATAATCCAAGAGAAGGCTTTGAGGAAGATGGTATTTTTTACCATCCGGATCTGGCATTTCAGTTTCCGGTTCCGGACGGGTTCTCTCTGGTAAATCAGCCTTCTGCTGTCATTATGTTTAACAGCGAACAAAATGCCATCACTCAGTTTTCTATAGATGGTCAACAGGCAAGTGCTCAGGCTTCTGTTCAATCATTTCTGGGTCAGGAAGGGATTACAACCATAAGTCAGACTGCACTTAGTGTAAATGGGTTGGATGGTTATCAAGGGGTGGCAACCACACCTGCCCAGGATGGAAGTACCATTCAGCTACTGGTTTCTTCCGTTACCTTTAAAGGAAAGGTATACAGCTTTTTAAGTTATACGTCTGCTGCACAATACCCTACTTACGAGAATGAGTTCAAAGGCATAGTAAGTGGCTTTGAGCAATTGTTTGATCAGGAAAAACTAGACGTACAACCGGTACGCCTGAAGTTGGTTAAAACAACTAAAACAGCCCCTTTTTCTTTACAGCTTCCGGATAAGCTACCTATGGGGCTGACTAAAGAGGAACTGGCCATTGTGAACCAGGTTCAAATGGATGAACTCATCGAGGCAGGTAGAACGTTGAAGATTCCGGTTCAGTAAATAAAAAAAGGGGATGATATCCTCATCCCCCTTATACCAGTCAGTTCACGAGTTTCTACAAGAACAAAATCAGGCTGCTACGTGCTCAGGCTTTCCATTTAGCACGGCTTTTTTACCAAATTCAGGATATGCCAGGGCGTCGTGCTCATGAATATCCAGTCCCATTTCCTCAAGTTTACCATTCACTCGCACCGGTAGAAATACGTCGATGAGTTTGAACGCTCCGTAACAGGTGGGGAAAGTCCACAGAAAGGCGGCGGTAATTCCCAGAACCTGTACCCCAACGACGGTCCAGCTAAAGCCGGCTGCATCAAATAACCCGGCAGCGAGGGTGCCCCATGCACCACATACTCCATGCACGGTGATGGCGCCTACGGCGTCATCTACAAAGCGTTCAATAAATTGATAGGCATACACGGATAATATTCCGGCTAATGCTCCTGTGATCAGGGCAAATCCCGGCGTTAGGTTAGCACATCCGGCAGTGATACCTACTAAGCCAGCCAGCACACCATTCAGCGTGAATTCACCATCTGGTTTTCCGCTTTTTATCCAGGTTACAGCCATTGCCATGGTAGCACCGGCACCTGCGGCTAAAAACGTGTTTAAAGCAATAAGTGCTATTGAGCCATCGCCAATAGTAGTAGACCCCGCGTTGAATCCAAACCAACCTAACCAAAGAATAAATACCCCAAGGGCTGCTGTGGGCAAACTATGCCCCTTAATAGCCTGAGGTTTACCATCAATGTACTTTCCAACGCGGGGCCCAACTACTAGAACTCCTGCCAGTGCAGCCCACCCTCCAACGGAATGGACCACGGTGGAGCCGGCAAAGTCTATAAAACCGAGTGATTCTAACCAGCCTGAACCATTAAATAACCCACCCCAGGCCCAGGAACCAAAAATGGGATAGATAAAAGCGGTTATTATAACGGAAAAAACGATGTAGGCTGGAAATGATGTGCGTTCTGCTACGGCGCCCGATACAATGGTAGCTGCGGTTGCAGCAAAAACGGCCTGAAAAAGAAAAAATGTATACGTCCAGGCTGTTGGCTGGTTCTCTATTCCCGAGAGAAAGAAACCATCTGTGCCAAACCAACCGGTAGAAGTGCCAAACATTAACCCGAAACCAATGGCAAAGAAGGCGATACCACCTGCAGATACATCCATCACATTTTTCATGATGATATTTACGGCATTTTTTGCTCGTGTAAAGCCTATCTCAACCAAGGTGAAGCCGGCCTGCATGAAAAACACGAGGCAGGCTGCTAAAATCGTCCATACATAGTTGAGGTTTAATTGAACGGTATCCGCCGTGAGAACCTCCTCGGCACCAGCAGCGATATCCTGAAGGCCAACCGAAAGGACCATAAGCATAAGAAATCGTCTCAAATTCATATTGTAGAGCTAAATTGTAGAGGATTTTTAATCGACAGGACAAAAATAGTTAGGCATATAGAAAAATCAAACATAATTTATTAACACATTATCCATATTTGCCAAATGAATATTAAAAAAGCCCTTCCACAAGCTGTTTTAATCTGTTTTTTTACTTCATCGACTCTATAAGAAGCATCTCTTAGTCAGCGCTTCGGGGAGTAAAGTGTTATCTTTGGGGTTTAATGCTTCAATTTATACCCATTTATGATTTCTAGATATTCCCGACCGGAGATGGAGTCCATCTGGACTGAAGAACAGCAATTTCAAGCCTGGCTGGAGGTAGAGCTGGCCGCATGCTGGGCCTGGTCTCAGTTGGGGGTTATTCCGAACGATGATGTAGACCGGCTATATGAAAAAGCCACCTTTCATCTGGATCGGATAAAAGAAATCGAGGCTCAAACCCGCCACGATGTAGTGGCTTTTACGCGTTCGGTATCCGAGAGCCTCGGTGAAGAAAAAAAGTGGGTGCATTATGGGTTAACATCAACGGATGTAGTGGATACAGCGTGGGGTGTGCGTTTGAAAAAGGCCAATGCCATCCTGCTGGACGATTTAAGGCGGATAATTGATGTGCTTGCTGTAAAAGCACAAAAGCATAAACACACTATTATGATGGGGCGCACCCACGGTATCCACGCTGAACCCACTACATTTGGTCTTAAATGCGCGCTATGGTATGCGGAGATGAAGCGTAACCTGGAGCGTTTCGAACAGGCAGCGGCTGACGTTGAGTTTGGTAAGTTATCCGGGTCAGTGGGTACCTTTGCGAACATCCCGCCTGAGGTTGAGCAGTATACCTGCGAAAAACTGGGCCTGACCCCGGCACCTATTTCTACTCAAACACTGCAACGCGATCGTCATGCTCACTACTTGTCTACCATTGCATTAATTGGTTCTACGTTAGAAAAAATGGCGGTTGAAGTGCGTCATCTTCAGCGAAGCGAAGTGCGGGAAGCGGAAGAAGCGTTTCGAAAAGGGCAAAAGGGATCATCCAGTATGCCGCATAAACGCAATCCCATCAGTTCTGAGAATATTTCGGGTTGTGCCCGGGTATTGCGTGGGTATATGGTATCCGCATTTGAGAATATTCCTTTATGGCACGAACGGGATATCTCCCATTCATCTGCAGAACGAATCATTCTGCCGGATGCCACCATTTTATTAGACTATATGCTCTCCCGCTTTGCCAATGTGATCGAAAACCTGGTCGTTTTTGAGGATAATATGGAAGCTAACATCTGGAAAACTCACGGGCTGGTATTTTCTCAAAGGGTATTAAACAAACTCATTGAAAAAGGAGTGGTAAGGGAACAAGCCTATGATGCTGTTCAACCGCTTGCGATGAGAGCCTGGGAGACTCAGTCAGCATTTAAGCCGTTAGTAGAAGCGGATGAATATATCATGTCTCAGTTGAGCCAGGACGAAATTGATGATGCCTTCGATCTGGGTCATCATACCCGAAATGTGGACGTTATATTTGAACGGGTTGGGCTAAACGGGTGATATCGTAACATCAGGTTGAGTTAAGCCGGAACGTACCACTTCAGAATGGTACACCCGATACGGTCAGAGCGTATCATTCTCTGCCCGCACTGCTTTGTTGAAACAACCATTCGAATAAGAGCGGTTCTTTTAATGCCCGGGTTGATGCAAAATGACAATTATCGGTACTACATGGGTAATCATATTCGGTATAGAAATGCTTTTTTCCCGCATCGATTTCCGCTTTGATCTCGGCCTCCGATAAATCATAGATCGTATCTTCGAATCCGTGGGTAAATACCGGGAAATAACACCGTGTAGTGAAGGTATCAAAAAGTGTCCGGTCTCCATGGCGACCATTCGAAGAACTGTTTCCATCCGCATCTATTCGATGGATAAAAGCCCATACCGGTAAATTGGTGAATTCACCGTTGTTGGCGGCTTGTTCAAACAGGTGAAAATCCGGGCTGTCTGAACTGAACGCACTGCTTAAAGGGATCACTGCAGCTATGTTATGATCCAACTGTGTGCCCTGATACCATGCGCCAACTCCACCGGCGGAGTGCCCGGTTACAAAAATCTTATCAGAGTTGATACCGGGATACTCGTTAAGTAAGTGAGAGATCAACTGATTCATGAAGTCCACCGCATTATCACTTACCCATTCGCCCTCAAAATTACCCTCAAACCACAGATCTTCATATATATTCGGGGCTACAACAAAAGCAGGATATTCTGCTTGTATATCATCTTCAACCCAGCCTAAAGCATAATAGGCGGATGAATCCTCAATCAGGAATTCTTCCTCAGTAGATACAAAATACTCAATACCATGGAGCGCAACGACTAAAGGGAAGGAATCATTTGGTGCAGAGGAAGCTTGTTCTGGTTCGAAGAAATGATAGGGTATCCGGCTTTCCGTCTCTGCATGATCAAAGTAGAATTTCGTGAACTCAGATCTCTTTTTAAGCGCTTCAGCTTCGGGCGTCTCAGGGCCTTGAATATTGTCTGTACAGGACAGGATAATGAATGGAAAAGCGAGAAGGAGGATGTATTTCATCTTATGCATAAATGAACTCTTGAATCTTAGAACTCTTGGAACAGAAATTTAGTACTGGTGTAATTGAAGACAGACAAAATTACAAAGACTTGAGATCACAAGAGACTTGTTAACGATAGATTTAACGATAATTATGGTGCAGCGATCATCGATGTACAGAATGACCGATTACTGGTTTATGCTATGGCCATCCGTAAAGCAAAACGAAGTGCTGGGGATGACTAAACAGTAGAGATATACCGGTATCCCAACCCGTTTACGGTTTCTTCTATGGTTGCCAAATCCGGGGTATCGCCTTCAATGGTTACGGTATGGTCGGACAGATTAACCGTAGCACGGTCGACAAATGGTAGCTTTTCAAGGTTTTGTTCAACATTTGCTTTGCAATGATTGCAGGTCATTCCTTCGACAGTGATAATCTTAGCAGCCATAGAGGTATGCTCTTCTTGTTTTGTGAATCGTTTTTGAATAGATCCGTTAATGATGAGTAGGGATAAGATCACTCCCGATGCTAGTTCTATCCAGGTTAACTGAGTTTGGTGATCATGTCCCATCCCGCCATGCATAACCTGTGTAAACCATTGAGCGGGTAAAAATGCGTCAATGATGAATCCGAACAATAACGCTCCTCCGATAATAGAGCTAAGGTAAGCGATCAGACTTTTTTTGCCCAGTACATTTCCAATCATGGTGATAGTGGCTGCGTTCGTTGCCGGACCAGCCATCAATAAGACCAGTGCAGCGCCCGGACTCATACCCTTAATGATCAGAATAGCAGCCAGTGGAACCGAAGCCGTTGCGCAAACATAAAGCGGAATAGAAAAAACCAGCATCAACAGCATCTGGAGAACCAGTGGCAGGCCTTGATTGGCAAAGAAGCTGTCCGGGATAACCACAGAAATAAGAGCTGCTAATACCAACCCAATCACCAGCCATTTGGAGATATCCTGGAGGAATACCACAAATCCATACTTGAATACTTCCACTATTTTTTGTGTTAGGCTCCGATTAGGGGCAGTAGATTCCTCCGAGGTTGCAACCTGATCGGTGGTAGGATCGATTTTATTGGTGATCATTCCGCCAAATACACCGGTAACTAATGCAATAATCGGGCGGATAATCGCAAACGGTAATCCAAGTAAAGAATAGGTGACCAGGATGGAGTCGATACCCGTTTGGGGTGTGGAAATAAGAAAGGAGTTTGTACTGCCTTTGGAAGCTCCGTTTTTGAATAACGAAATGCCTGCAGGGATAACTCCGCAGGAGCATAATGGCAATGGGACACCAAACAAGGAAGCATTAAAGGAGGAACGAAGAGTATTGCCTCCTAAAAAGGAATGGATCCGGTTTTTGGGGATAAAAGCGTGCAGGACTCCTGCAAAGAAAAATCCCAGCAATAGATAAGGTGACATTTCACCCAGTATGGTGATAAAGTCCCGTAAAAACCCGAGAGCGTAGGTGGTAACTGCTTCCATGCCCGAACTTAATGATTTCGTTTATGCTCGTACTGCTACGCCAAATATCCATAATACGACGAACGAAGTCTATCCCTAATCAAACACTAATGTTATGGTAAAGTGAAGACAAATTCTGTTCCTGAGCTGGTATGATCACACAAGTATGGAGAAGAACTGGCAGTGACGGAAGCGTTCATCAAAAAAGAAAAAGGACATAGAGCAGCCTTGATTTCAGCGATAAGAGCCCGTCTTGATTAACCGCTCGGCAAACGGTAAGAAACGCCGAGACTTCTATTCTTGGTTATCCATCCATGACCAATAAACTCCTTTTTGATTTTGGCCTGGTAGTGCTCATTTGGATGACGCAGCTTTACGATTCTCTCTTCTTCTTTTCTATCCAATAATCTTTCAAGGTTTTAAAAAATGACGGATAGTTTTTACTTCCGTCATTTTTTA
>JBCBST010000056.1:0-19245 GCA_039819115.1 Bacteroidota bacterium | reverse complement strand
GTCTTCTGCACGATTAATATTCAGACCTGTTGAAAGGCGCATTTGGCTCTCAACAGGTCTGAATATTAATCGTGCAGAAGACGACGCTGCCGGTTACTCTATCGCTTCCAAACTACAGAGTCGTGTAGTTGGACTAGAGCAGGCACTTTCTAATGTTGGCGATGCAAAGTCTGTACTCGATATTGCTGAATCCAGTTTCGATACCATTATGGATACGCTTATTGAGATGAAAGGACTGGCCACACAGGGTGCTAACGAAACGCTGGGAACCACCGAACGAGGGTACATCAGCGCACAAATTGCAGCTCTTGGAGACAACATCAATGAGATTGCAAACCAAACCATTTACCAGGATTTTGACTTATTAAATGGTACAGATAACACCGGCGTATTCTCATTGACCTTCCAGGTTGGAGAACGCTCTGAAGATACCATCACAACCACGATCAGTGCTGTAAATGTTGGAGAACTATTCTCTGCCGGAACAGCTTCCACGAACTATGGAGACTCAACCAATGGCGGTTACACCGATGGTTCAGGTATCTCAGTTAGTGGTGCAACAGCCAGTTCTCAGGGGAATCTCACTTTCAGAACCAATGCCAACGCAGCCGACTTCAGAAACTTCATTGGCGCTATCGATACCGCAATCGATGGAATGAGTGATCGAGTGAATGAAATTGGTATCACTCAGAAGTCACTATCTGTCCGCGAAGAAACCATTTCAGAGTCGATAACAGCTACTTCATCAGCACGTAGCCGAATCATGGATACCGATTTCGCTAAGGAACAAAGTCGTTCGGTACGATTACAGATTCTACAGCAGACTGCAACTTCTGCCCTGGCCCAGGCCAATAACGGACCGCAGTCGGTACTATCCTTCATCGGACAGTAATCCAGTTTCGCGATCACCTACAACAACGCACACCTACAAAACCACGCTGGCTCAACTAGCGTGGTTTTTTTTATTCATTTTTACTGAACTTTTTTTTCCAACGAACATCATGGGCGGTAATTAGTTAGGGCTTTTCCATCTCTGAAGTTGCTGTTTATGCACGTGTATGCCCATTAAGTATACTCACCACTCTCCGATAACGTGCCTATCAAATGTAAACGGTATGCAGAAAATAGCTCAAATAAGTCTGTTGTCAGGGTTGCTTTGTCTGCCCGTTGTATTGACCGTGGGTCTCAGTTTTGCAGGCGTTGGACATCCCTTAAAAGGAGAGGTGTTGCAAAACACATCCTTTCTCGACGAATCGAACCATACCACCGAAGTCGTCTTTTTTGGATATGCGGGATGTTCCTATGTTTGTCCCACTGCGCTATTCCGGCTCAACGAGTTGGTTGAGAGCATACATGCAGAGGATTCCGGAGTATCACTGGGCATCACCTTTGTTGATGTGAATGCTTACCAGCAACTTGGAACTGCCCAACAGTACGGAGCTCAGTTCTCTGATCACATCAGAGGGATTAATCTTTCCGGCGCAGAGCTCGAAAAAACAAGGGAACAGTTCCGGTTATCGGTAACCGGGCGCGCAGACACCAAACAGGGCATTATCCATACCGATCATTTCTTTGTACTCACCCGATCCGACAAACGGCAGGACTGGCAAATACAACACATTCTGGCTCAATCCACTTCTGACGAAGAGATTAAGCACATACTTATCACGGCAGTTAAACCACCTAACATTCCATCATAGTACAGGTAACAATGGAAGCAAAACCCACTCTATTCTCTACATTTTTTCCAACCTATGCCGGCAACTTTTCACGGCAAGTACAAGAGAGTGTCCACAAAACATTCGTTGAAACAGACCGCTTTTTAATCAAGCTGCTACTTCTTCATTGGGTAGTTGCATCCACGTTAACAGCATTTACAAATAGCACGTATATCCTTGGTTTCCTGGGAGGGGGGCTGGTATTTGGTGCTGCTTTTGGGGCGTACCGCCTCCAACCGGGATCTCTATTAAGCCGGGTCACTATCGGAGCGGCCTTAATGGCGTTCTCATCGATCTTTATTCAACAGCATTTAGGTAAAATCGAGATGCACTTTCACATTTTTGTGGCTATCGCATTTCTGATCCGGTACAAGGATATTGCTCCTTTGTTGTCAGCCGCTGGTACTATTGCTGTACATCATGCACTGTTTAACATTGCTCAAACCTATGAGCTTACCTTTCAGGGTACTCCGCTCGTGGTATTCGATTATGGTTGTGGTTGGGACATTGTAGCCTTACATGCCACCTTTGTGATTATCGAAACCGTAGCATTCTCCATCATTGTTCTCAATCTTACTAAAGAGTATCTGAGGAACGCCGAAGTCTTCGATATCCTCGACGAGATAAATGACTCGGCTCATTACACCAGTCAGGCCGCTGACTTTATCTCGAATTCCGGACAGGAGCTGGCTATGGATGCTTCTAATAACTCCGATGCCGTACAGGAATCCAATCAATCTATCGAGCAGATTAACGAAAAAATCGGGGAGCTGAACGTAAAGACAAGTACGGTGAAAGAGCGCATGGACCGTATTACCAACAATGCAGAGAAAATGAACGAGTCTATGGTTAAGCTGAAGGATTCCAGCGCCAGCATTTCGTCCATCACCCGATTGATTGATAGTATTGCTTCTCAAACCAACCTGTTAGCCCTTAACGCTGCTGTTGAAGCTGCCCGGGCTGGTGAAGCAGGTGCCGGTTTTGCTGTAGTCACCGATGAGGTGCGGGTATTGGCACAAAAAACAGCCGATGCAGCCACGGATATTGGAAATATGATTGAAGAGAATATCAATAAAGCTCAGGAAGGGGTAGATATATCAGAAAAGATTTCAGAGCAGATCACCGATCTTATTACATGGATTGATGATGTACATGTTGTTGGAGAGGAGCAGGTCACTCACCTGGAAGCCTTAAAAAGCACCATCTCGAATATTTCTCAAACCACGAATAACACCGCTGGTATGGCAGAAAAGAATGCTTCAACCGCAGAAGAACTACAGAGCCAGATTCATATCCTTCGATCGGCTATCGAAGATATTAACCGGAAAGTAAAGGGTAACACACAAGGACGGCCAACACTAAAATCGCCTTCATCTTCTTTCGCATTCGAATCAAGGTCGGAGCAGCCTAAACCGGCAACGAAGCGCCCACAGGTACAAAAAGAGCATCTAAACAACGGGTACTATGAGCTCATCGAGCCATCGGTAAATGGAAATGGTCACAATGGTTCACATAACGGAAATGGTCATTCCAGCAATGGGTTCGATTTTTAAAAAAACAATAATCAAAGACGTAGGATATCTAAATGAGTTTAAAACGAATCATCATAACCAGCTTTAGCGTTTTATTGGTACTGGTCGTAATAAGCGCAATTCTGAATGTAAATCAGCTTACCAGCACCAAGCATATTCTGAATGAAACGGAGGTTGAGTTTACTCAACTTCTACAGGAAGACATGCCCCAGCTGAAATTACTGCAGAACCTGGCTAACAAGAGTTACGACTATCGCATGACGGTACTTGTAATCATTTCAACACCAGAGGGTGAAGTCCGAAAACAACTACAGGCCGAGCTCGCCCGGAAGCAGAAAGCCGTGGAAGCAGCATACGTCAGTTTTCAAAATAGTTTGACTTCAACTGAAGGCTGTGCCTATTACGACAGACTGGATAAAACTTTCAACGAATGGACCACCATTGTTGGTGATATTTATGCCACGAGTCAGGCCGGAGATTATGTGCTGGCCCGCGAAAAACAGATTGAATTCTGTGAACCTACATTTGGACGTTACCAGGAATTGTTATTCGAAACAGAAGCCTTTTTTGCCGGCAAACAGGAAGCTGCGAACACCTCGGTAGTCACTGCCCTGGCCAGCACGCAGGCTCGTTTCTCCAGCCTCAATCTATTGGTTGGGTCGTTATCCATTCTCACTATCCTCGCCTTGCTCGTTGGTGGGTTATTGATTTACCGGAAGATCAAATCTTCTACTCTCACGTTGATCACCCAGGTGATGAAAGGTTCTAAGCAGAATTTGAATTCCTCGAATGATCTTACCAGTTCTTCTCAAATGTTAGCCGCAGGTGCCAGTGAACAAGCTGCTGCCGTAGAGCAAACATCGGCAACGGTAGAGAGTATTTCCGAAATGGCGAACTCCAATTATGAGCATTCACTTCAGGCTGATCAACTCATGAAAAACGAAGTATCGGCTAAATTCGAAGAGATGACACGATACATGGAGGAAATGGCCACCCAGGTAACCCAAGCCGTACATACCAGCCTGGAGACGACTAAGATTATTTCGACGATAGAAGAAATCGCATCTCAAACCAACTTACTGGCCTTAAATGCAGCAGTTGAAGCGGCTAGTGCGGGTGAAGCCGGAGCCGGGTTTGCCGTAGTGGCTGAGGAGGTACGGAGTTTAGCTATGCGATCATCCGAAGCCGCTTCTCTCACCCGTACACAAATTGAGACGACGAATTCGTCGATAACGCAGGTACAGAAAACCAAAGAAAAAGTATTCACGTCACTTTCTGAAAGTGAACAAGCCACTCATCAAATCTCAGATATGTTATCCCGGATTGCAGATATATCGGGTAATCAAAAGAGTGGGCTGGAAGAAACCAAGAAAGCCATTCGTGAGATTGAAGCGGTAGTTCGGGCGAATTCTTCAGCGGCTGAGCAGTCCTCTGCTTCTGCTCAACAACTTAATGCCCAGTCCAGTAAACTGATGGGCGCTGTTTCAAGAGCTCTTACGTTCCTGGACACGGATTCCTATCGGGTTGAAGCAGCCTGAGCGGGCTTACCTTTAAACACAGTAAAAAAGCCCCACACCATTCCATGAGTGGGGCCTGATTATGCAGTTCAGCACGGAAGCTAATTCGTTAACCGCGCTGTTGTTAAGCCTCTTTTAGCTGTGTTAAGTTTTATGATTCAGAGTGAAATCGAAATCCCCCGAATGGGGGATTTTTCTTTTGTCATGCTGCTAATGCATTATATTGTGCCGCATGAATCATGAACAACGCCTTGTAACTCAATTTTATACCGCTTTCCAAAAACTGAATTGGGAGGAAATGTCAGCGTGCTATCATCCTGAAGCCACGTTTGCAGATGAAGTGTTTGAGTTAGCCGGAAAGGATGAGATTACAGGGATGTGGGGTATGCTGTGCGAACGGGCACAGGAATTTGATCTTCAGTTTTCTGATGTGAGCGCGAGCAGTGATGCTGGTCGTGCAAAATGGGAAGCTATTTATCGTTTTTCAGCAACAGGCAGGGTGGTTCATAATCGTATTGAAGCGGAATTTGTATTCCAGGATGGATTAATCATAACGCATACCGATCGGTTTAACTTTTGGAGATGGAGCCAGATGGCCTTCGGTATCCCAGGTTATGCACTAGGGTGGACGTCATTTTTCAGAAAAAAAGTGCAGGATAAGGCAGGATTAAACCTGAAATCGTTTGTGAAGAGGAATGCGTGATAGTCAGGGACTAGTTTTAAGACCCGTGGAAAGTACAGACCCGAAGGTTTTTTTGATGGATGTAAAGCTGTGAAGCCAAGTCTTTCCTTAAGATCCTGATCCGTCAGCTGACGGACAGGATCTTAAGAGCTAAGCTCCGCTTTACCTGTTCACTTACCCTGGTTTTAGGAGGTAGGGGCGTATAGCGATACGCCCCCACGGATAAGGCTTGGTATCTATCATGTTATCCTCTTAAACTGGTTGCGGAGCTCTGCTCCGTAATCTGAATATAACCCTGCCTCTTCGTCATTCCTGCGTAGGCAGGAATCCTGTTTTTTGAACGAGCCCTTCATTCAGATTAAGATTCCGGAACGGAGTCCGCAGGCCATGCCTACGGCAGGCGGGCAAGGCGGACTGGTTCGGAATGACGGGTTATAGTCGTATGCTGATGTGCTACGCTAAGCTGGGCTTCAATCAGCGTATCTCAGAATTGTCTCTTCGCGCTTGGGACCGGTTGAAATAATGGTAAACCTGACGCCCAAATATTCCTCAACAAAGGAAATGTAGGATTTAGCCGTTTCGGGCAGTTCATCCCAACTGGTCATGCCCGAGATGTCGGTATCCCAACCCGGAAGAGAGGTATACACCGGTTCGACTTGCTCAATTTCCTCGAGTCGTAATGGGAACGTTTGGGTTTCCTCGCCATTAATGCGATAGGCGGTACATACGTCAATGTGTTCGAACCCATCCATTACATCCATCTTGGTGAGGGTAAGCTCGTTAATTCCATTGATGCGGCATGCGTATTTTAACGCAACTAAATCCAGCCATCCACAACGGCGCGGACGCCCGGTGGTAGCACCAAACTCGTGACCCTTTTTACGAAGTTCTTCACCGGTTTGGTCATGTAACTCAGTTGGAAAAGGTCCATTACCAACCCGAGTGATATAGGCTTTGGTGATACCCATTACATGTGTAATGGCAGTGGGGGGAACACCAGATCCTGTACAGGCTCCACCTGAAGTTGGGGAAGAAGAAGTGACAAACGGATAAGTTCCGTGGTCTACATCGAGCAGGCAGCCTTGCGCTCCTTCGAGTAGCACACTTTTTCCTTGTTCAAGCCCTTGATGCAGTACATCAGCAGAGTTGCAGATATAGGGACTCAATGCCTGAATAGAAGGTTCCAATTCGGCTAATAAATCATCTGCGATCAGTTTCGGTTCGCTGTAGAGATTTTCAAGTGCAAAATTGATGTCTCTCAGATTCTGTTCAATTTTCGCTTTTAAGGATGCCCGATCCAGCAAATCAACCATGCGAATACCTACACGGGAGAATTTACTCACATAGGCGGGTCCGATACCCCGGCCTGTTGTACCAATGGCATTATCCGCGCGGCGTTTCTCTTTTAGCTGATCAAGAAGTTTATGATAGGGGAGGATAACATGTGCGGTTTGACTGATGTGGAATCGTCCTTCCAGGGAAAATCCCATGGCCTGTACACCTTCTATCTCTTTCACCAATGCAATGGGATCAATAACAACACCATTACCGATTACACAATGCCCGTTTCCATTGAAGATGCCAGACGGAATAAGATGCAGGACGACCGTTTTATCATCAAACTTCAGCGTGTGTCCGGCATTTGCTCCACCCTGGTATCGAACAATATAGTCGGCCTTATCACTTAACAGATCAACAATTTTTCCTTTTCCCTCGTCGCCCCATTGGGCACCGATTACAACGCGAACAGACATGTATCCAATTGATTTAAAATAAAAAAGGGATGTACCAAGGCACACCCCTTTGTTTGAAGGTCAGGAGAGTGTGTTACTCTTCATTATAGGAGGTTGCGGCTTCTTCAACCGACTTATAATGCTTAAAAACGGTGATCAATTTGGTCACAATGAGTAAGCTTTCGATTTTGTCGGTTGCGTTGGCAATACGCAAATCTCCACCCGACTTGCGCATGGTGGTTAAGCCACCAATCAACATGCCCAGGCCGGAAGAATTCATAAACTTCACTTTGCTCAAATCTACAACAATGTTGGTTTTACCGGCGTCGATAAGCTCATGAAGTTTTTCGTTGAGGTTAACTGCGTCGGGGCCACCCATCACGTTACCTTTAAATTCGATAACTACGCTGTTGTACCGTTCTGATGTATTAAAGCTCATAGAATTCTGATTTGAAAAACAATTACGATTTTTTGGTGCGACCTTCTAACTCCAATACCAACTGGCTGGCAACAAAGAGAGAGCTGTACGTCCCTAACACCACGCCAAGTATAAGTGCAAAGGAGAAGCCTTTCAACACCTCACCGCCGAAAATAAACAGGACAGTTACCACAAACAAGGTAGTTAATGAGGTGATGACGGTACGGCTTAAGGTATCGTTCAGGGAAAGATTCAGCATTTCTTCGAACCGCATACCTTTATGCACCCGCGAGTTTTCCCGGATACGGTCAAATACAACCACGGTATCGTTTAGTGAATACCCTACAATGGTAAGGAATGCGGCGATGATTGCCTGATCTATGGTCAGATTGAACTCAACGAGGTCGGTCAGGATAGTGAAAATACCCAGTGTAATGACCACATCGTGAATCAGGGCGGCAACAGCACCCAGGGAGAACGTCCAGTTTCGGAACCGGATTAAGATATACACGAAGATAATGGCAATGGCGTATACAATAGACTGAGCAGCACTGGTTTTCAGATCTTCGGCGATACGCGGACCAATAGAGTCGCTTTTTTCCACTTCAAAGGCATTACCTGCCAGCTCACTCCTGAAAGCGGCTTCAACCTGGGTTTGGAGTACCTGTTTGTCTTCCGGGCTGTCGGTCCGGATCAGGACTTCAGCATCGGATCCAAAGCGTTTTACTTCCGGAACAGAACCAAACACATCGGTAAGGAATCCGCGGATTTCGGTTGGTTCAACCGGTTGATCGAATTTGTAAACAAATTCTTTTCCTCCTTTAAAGTCGATGCCGTATTGGAGGCCCTTTGCTACAATTGCTCCGACAGAGGCCAAAATGAGAACAAGGGATACGATGTAGGCAATCTTTCGATTTCCTGTAAAGTTAAATGTCGGTGTTTCAAACCATCTCATGGTAGTAAGTATAAAAGATTAAAAATTCAGTGGGCGATTATCCAAAATCGATGGCATTAGCATCGTTACGGGTTGTGTAGTCAACAACCAGTCGGGTTATGATGATGGCACTCACCAGCGAAGCTACAATACCGGCCATCAGGGTTACCGCGAATCCTTTAATAGGACCTGCACCAAACGTGAACAGGATAAAGGCAACGAAAAATGTGGTTACATTCGCATCAATAATGGCACTCATCGCATTTGCATAACCAGCTTCAATAGAAGCTTTCATGGTTTTACCACCTCGTTTTTCTTCACGAATACGATCGAAAATCAGCACGTTGGCATCTACCGCCATACCAATAGTTAACACAATACCAGCAATACCCGGTAAGGTAAGCGTGGCTTTAAAACCCGCCAGAATTCCAAAAATGAATAAGATGTTTAAAATCAAAGCCAGATCAGCTACGGCACCACCTTTTCGGTAGTAGATGATCATGAAAATAGCGACCAGGCCTAGCCCAACCAGCACAGAACGAAGTCCGGACTGAATAGATGCTTCACCGAGAGAGGCTCCAACGGTACGTTGCTCAATGATGTTAAGCGGAGCAGGCAGAGCACCTGAGAGCAGGATATTCACTAAATCCTGGGCTTCTTCAACATTTGCCATACCTGTGATGGAAGAGTTACCACCGCTGATCTTACCATTCACGGTAGGGTACGAAACCACATAACCATCAAGAGTAATGGCTACCGGCTTATTGATGTTTGCACCTGTGATACGGCTCCACTTAAGTGCTCCTTCGTTGTTCATACCCATCGCCACTTCGGGTACGTTGGTTGCTGGATCGAATTGAACGGAGGCCTCATCAATCACTTCACCTGTAAGCTCAGCCTGGGTGTTTACACCATATAGCGCAAAGTATTCAGCACCGGATTCAAATTGCTGACCCCGGGTATCCCACATGACGGTTGTATTACGAGGGAACATACTGAGTACTTCCGGATCGCTCAGCAGATCCATCACAACAGACGTATCTGCAGTTGTGGCATATCCGAAGATATAAGGAGTTTGGTCCTGGAACAGGGCCAGTACTTCGCCTAATGCATTGGAAGGCTGTCCTGGGTTCAGAGAGTCGGTGGTGTCGGCTTCCTGGATATAATAGGAGAACGCTTGCTGCCGGAAATTGGAGAAGTCCACGGCATCAGCGGCAAGGCGGAACTCAAGTCGGGCTGTACCTTTCAGAAGGTTAACCACCCGCTCTTCGTCCTCAACACCGGGTAATTCAACAACCAAACGGTCATTACCCTGCTTTACAATAGAGGGTTCAGTTACCCCAAAACGGTCAACACGATTCCGTACAATCTCAATCGCACGATCTATGGCGCCATCCCGCTGAGTTTTTAACCAAAGGCTGATCTCCTGGTTGCTGGATCGACGGGTAATGTTGTCTGTATCTGAGCGATAGTACCGGCTGAGACGGGCGTTCGCATCCCGCTGCTCATAGGCGATGACCATCTCATCAATAAAGTCGGTGTCGTTTTCCAGTGACCGGGCCCGGGCTTCCTGTATGACGTTACGAAGCGTGCTATCCGCTTCATCGCCGGCAAGCTCCAGTACCAGCTGGGGAGTACCCACTTCCATGGTTACATACATCCCGCCCTGAAGGTCAAGGCCGAGGTTGAGCACATTTTCTTCGATATTTTGCAGTTTATCGGCTTCATCAACCAGATACTGTTCTCGTTCCGATTCGGTCATATCGTTCATTGCCCTGTTTTCCAGGTTCCACTGGATGGTCGGTAGCAAATACCACACGCTAAGCCCAAAAAAGAGGGCAATCACGCCTATTTTAAATCCATTTCCTTGCATGGTTTCGGTGATAAAAAGTGAAAAGTAAAAAGTGAAAAAAAGATGAAAGAGAGGAGGCTGCGGTGTATCAGGTCATTTCTGTACACGGCTTTTTTGCCTGCTCCGGTACATGGCAGGTATCGCCTATGGAGCAGAGATGGCCATTCCGTTCTTAAAAGGAATCTGCTGGTGGGAGGTGACAGACGTAACCTGCGATCCGGTGAGTATACCTTCGTAAGCATAGTTGTATGACGAAGCTTCATGGTGTTTGGAATAGATATGAAGTCCGTAATTTGACGATAAAACAACCGGTTTTGAAGGTTCAATCTGTATGGCTGATCCCATTCCCCCCGACTGCTGATGGGCATTCCATTGGGCAACCAGTGTCTCATGAACAGGATCAGGATCAGATTCCGATTCAGGTACGTCCTCATGAGAAGAAACCATTGCTGCAGCAACCTGAACAACCGATTGGAAGTCCATATCTGTCGTTTGCAGTGCCTTTAGCCTGGTTTCTAATTCAGCATCCGAAATCCCATCATGCTGAAAATGATGGATAAACCACATCGAGAAGGAAGTGGTTGTAACATCCTCGCTAATCGATCGGCCAAATAAAGCCAGAAGACCGGCGCTCAGAATAAGAGTGCCGTAAAAGCGGGTGATATGATGTCTGAAAAAATTCATGCAGACTGTAATGATAGCACTTCTTTCAACAAAAAACTGCATATCGTAACCCGTAACCTGTTCAAATGGACAAGAGAATGTTAAACGATTTTAGATTCTGCCATCCCCGTTCTAAAAGCAGGCCTGCATCCTTATGTTCCACCTTTAATTCTGGAGGATGCTCACTATGCGTGTATATGTACTGTTAACGGTTCTTGTTCTGCTTGTTGGATGTTCAACCCCTCAAACAACAAGGGTAATCGATTTTGTAGATCCGTTTATCGGAACTGCTAATTCGGCTACGGTTATTCCTGGCCTGGCTGATAATTTCAATGCTGCAAATGTATATCCAGGTGCGGTACGTCCCTGGGGTATGGCCAGTATCAGCCCGCGAACAACGTTTGGAGAACAGGAAAACGGAAGCCTGAGCCGTCTTCCGAGTGGCTATTATTTTGGAGAGGAGTTTATCTACGGATTCGGTCAGTTGCATCTGAGTGGGGTAGGATGCCCTGATTGGGGCAATATCCTCGTGATGCCCGTTACCACGCAACCGGTTTTAAATCCTGAACAGGTTCGATCGCGCTATTCAGCAGAAAAGGCTGAACCCGGTTTCTATTCCGTTATGCTGGACGATGTAAACACCGCATTGGAAGTGACGGCTACCACCCGTTCCACGCTAAGTAAATATGTGTTTCAGGAGGCTGATTCGGAGGTCTATATCCAGTTTGATTTGTTTCATAACCTGCAACCTTCCGATAGTGCCTATGTGTCGATCGATTCGAAGACGACCCTGAGCGGCTGGAACCTGAGCGGGAATTTCTGCGGTCAGGGAACCAAGCAAAAAGTGTATTTCGCGGCAGAGTTCAGCAAGGCATCCTCTGATCAGTTCGTGCTCTCAGATACCGGTATGGAAGAGGGAAAGGAACGACTCGATCCTGAAACCGGTGCTGCCTTCCGGTTTGATGTTGAAGCCGGGGAACAAATCCTCCTTAAAATCGGAATATCGTTTGTGAGCATAGAAAATGCCCGCCTCAACCTGGAAACCGAGCAGCCAGACTTTGATTTTAAGCGCATTAAGAATGAGGCGCAGGACGATTGGGAACGTATGTTGAGCCGGATACGGGTGGAGGGTAGTTCTGAAAAGGATAAAACCCTGTTCTATACCGCATTGTACCGTGCGCTTATCCATCCCAGTACCTTTAATGATGTGAACGGTGAATACAAAGCCTATCTGAGCTCCGATATACATACCCTTCCGGAGGATCAATCGTCGTACTATACCGTTCTTTCTTTATGGGATACCTATCGTAACCTGCATACCCTGTTAACCCTGGTGTATCCCGAAGTACAAACCGATATCCTGAACACCATGGTGGCTATGTATAAACAATCAGGCTGGTTACCCAAATGGGAGATAGCCGGAGACGAATCGTTTGTAATGGTGGGAGATCCGGTGGCACCGGTAATCGCAGATTCATACATAAAGGGGCTGGAAGATTTTGATGCAGAAGCAGCCCTGGAAGGATTAATTAAATCGGCTACCCAAGTGGAGAATAATCCGGTTCGACCTGGTATTCGCCGGTACAACAACCAGGGGTTTATTACCCAGGATCAGTATAATTTTCCGTCCACACGGTATGTATGGGGGACCGTTGCAACTTCTTTAGAGTATAATTATTCGGATTGGGCTACCGCTCAATTGGCCAGAGCCTTAAATCAGGATGATATTGCCGCATCGCTGGAAACCCGCTCATTGGGCTATCGTAACTTTTGGGACGAAGAGACCGAATTTCTGCGACCAAGGAATTCGGATGGAAGCTGGATGACTCCTTTTGACCCGGATACACTGAAGGGTAGCTTAGATGGTGACTGGCCCAGTGGTGGACCCGGTTATACCGAAGGGAATGCCTGGCAGTATCTCTTTTTTGTGCCGCATGATCTTTCAGGATTAAAAGAACTGATGGGTGAAGACCGGTTTTTACGCCGCCTGAACGATACGTTTGAAGAACCCAATCGTTTTGTGTTATTCAATGAGCCCGACATGTCGTATCCCTACCTGTTTAATGAATTGGAAGGGGAGGAGTGGCGCAGTCAACAAGCCGTTCGTGAAGCCCTCGATTTTTACTTTGATCTGGGTCCGGCCGGATATCCCGGAAATGATGATGCCGGTACCATTTCGGCCTGGTATATCTTTTCAGCGATGGGATTTTACCCGGTTACGCCCGGACTTACAGAGTATGAACTGGTCGTTCCACGCTTTGAAGAAGTCACTATTGAGCTGCAACCCGGTTTCCATGATGGAAGTACATTCAGAATTGTCAGTAAGGGCGACGTTGAAAAGGGATACATCACCAATAAAAAGTTGAATGGAGCTGAGTTGGAAGGGTATCAGCTCGATCATTTTGATATCACCAAAGGAGGCACACTGGAGCTAAACACAGAGCAGTAGATCTCTCACTTCTCACTTTTTTAATTCCTCCTGAGTCCCCGTTCCGTAAACCGCCATTCGGGTATCGCCTGGTTGATGGTGCGATTGCTCCAGGAAAGCTCCGTCTTCCGATCTTCTTTCAGATCGAACATCGTCATCCGGTTAGCCCGCCATATGTTGCCATCTACATTTTGGAAATCTTCCGCTTCCAATTTCTTTACCATTCGTTCGGATTCGTCAAAGTACTCCGCCTTAGTGAGCGCATACCGGTTCAGATCAACATAAAAATGCATGTATGCATAAGCTGAGTTATTGGTCTTGATGGCTTTGATAACAGCTTCCGTACCTGACTCGGAAAGTAGCTCCAGTTCGTAGTCGTCCGGGTTTTGAGCCCCAAGATCTTCATAGGTAAAATCGCTGCCCATAAACCGGTCTCCTTTTTGGGATGCGGCTATGGTTTGTATTTTTTTTAAAGCGGGCAGATAGAGCTTTTGGGTTTCATCAGTGCCTTCTTCCAGGGTCAGAAACCCTGTTCCGCGTACGTTGGCCGGTTTTTGGAATACCAACAGGCTTTTGGAAATATCGTTCTTATCAAAAGCATACGATTCCAAAGTCCGGTTTCTGGTGCGTCCTTTTGAGTCATAGATCACCATTTGCATATCGCTGCGCTCATATTCAATGGCTGTACGCCGGGCATCCACTTCCTCAAAAATAACCCGTGCACGGTTTGGCTCAGCCTGTTGGCATAAGGCCGGGTGTAGTATCCCAAAGCCAAGGGCGCATAAAAGTAACATCCGCTTCATCAAGACAAGTATATCAATACGTTATTGTTCCGGATGATAAACGTTCATGGGTTGCTTTTAATTCGAAAGGACACCGTAAAAAAGCAGGTTCGGGACTGAACAAAGCCAAATTTTGGAGCATTAAATGGTTGAGAAGAGATTGGAAAACTTCTAACTTATAAGTCTTTCCAAAAAACAAGGGCCCATAGCTCAGTTGGTTAGAGCAGTCGACTCATAATCGATTGGTCGGGGGTTCAAGTCCCTCTGGGCCCACGTTTAAAAGCCGTTTAATCCATGATTGAGCGGCTTTTTTTTACCCAATCACATTCACCATTTCAAAAATCGGGAGGTACAGGGCAACGATGATTACGCCAAGTATCAGGCCGATAAACACGATCAGCAAAGGTTCAATTACAGAGGTAATGCCTTCGATAGCCAGATCCATTTCGGATTCGTAGTGTTTGGATAATTGATGCAACATTTCATCCAGGTTGGAAGTCTCTTCCCCAACTTCAATCATTTGGACCACGAGAGGAGTAAAGATCAGACTGTTTGAAAACGACTGAGTCAGTGTTTTTCCTTTACCGATCAGTCGGTTCATCTGTTCAATCTCTTCTTTCAGGATGAGGTTAGTCGTGGTTTTCATGAGTATGCGCAGCCCATCCGCAAGGGGGACCCCACTTTTCAATAACGTATCGAGGGTTTTAGAAAAACTGGTGATCAGGCCCTTTTTATACAGAGGACCGAAATAAGGTATCCGGAAGGTGAGTTGCTGGATGCGTTTTTTAACTGAAGTGTTAGAGCTGGCCCTTCGTGCAAGAAAGACAAGCACAATCAGTGCTGCGAGCACATATAAAATGTTACCGGTAATAACGTTACTGGCGGTAAGCAGAAACTGGGTCGGGAGGGGCAGATCGGCATCAAAATCCCGGTATAAATCCACAAAAGTGGGAACCACAAAAACCAGCAGAAAAGCCACAGCAAGCACCGCTACACTAATGATAATGACTGGGTACATCAAAGCGGTCTGTATCCGCTTCTTAATCTTTTGGGCCTTTTCTTTATAGTTCGCCAGTCGGATAAGAATATCAGGCATATTACCCGTTACCTCCCCGACCAGCATAAGCTGGATATAAATCGGGTCAAAGGTGGATGGATGTTTTTGCAAGGCCTGAGACAAGCTTTTTCCTTTCTTAATCTCTCGTTGAATAGAGATCAGTACTTCCTTAAACCCGGCATGACTAGCCTGTTGGACAGACGTTTCGATCGCCTTTATTAACGGGAGTTTGGCCTGGGTCATGACTGCAAAATTCCGGGTAAACTCAATGATGCTTTTTTCCGGAATCCCGCTTAAAAAGGGAATGGAAATCTCCTTACTGAACACAGAGGTGTTATTCGCTGTGCTTTTAGCGCGGGATTTGGCTTTCGCTATGCTGGGAGGAAGGCGCGACATAGAGCATTAATTGAGGGGAGACCAGTATTCGGGTTTTCGTTTTGCACTCATGATCCTGTATTTCCAGTGTCGGTCTTGTTCATTATAGGTTACAATCAGGCAAACGGCTCTGATATCTGTATCCGGTTCGCATGGGGTTACAAACACAGAATCCAGAGCAGGTGCCAGAGGAATGGAACCGTTTAAGAATAACGAACCTTCTGCCACATTTAAAGTAGCAAGAGTATCGGTATGTGATAAAAAGGTATAGGTGGTATCCGAAATCAGCACCGAATTCGATTCCTTCACCTTTCGGTATAACCATTCGTTGGTGAGATGGATTTGGTTGGTTCGTTCCGTTTTTTGTCTCCACCGGCTGGCCTGTCCGGAAACGAAGACGAATGTAAGTCCCACAAAAGACAAAACGGTGGTAAATATGCTCAGTGCAACCAGAATCTCAATCAGTGTAAATCCTTCTTCCCCTTTTTTCATGGATACCATAATCGATAGGTTTCAAACTCCAGCACCGGAGCGTTCAGGGTATCAAATTTAAACACACTCACGGTGATGTGTACCAGGGCAGAGTCGTTGGTAATCGATCTGCGAATCCACCACTGATCCTGCTGTCTCACAAATGAGGAATCCATCTCGCTGCTGATAATGTATTCCATTTCTGATCTTCCGAGGTTAAGGGCTGTTGTCTTATCTGATGCTAATGCATTATTCGCTGCAAATCCCAAAAAAACAGCTCCAGGAAGCAAAACACCCAATAGCAGGGCCAGTGCGATCAGGGTTTCCAGCAGGCTGTATCCTCGTTCGTTATTCATATTCCTCCCTCCAGTCAACAATCGTGTACGTGGGGTTAACTCTGAATCCCATCGGTACAATGAACCGGTCCGGCCTTTGATTTACATCGATGTTTGCATCCTTAATCCAGTTGATATAATCGGTAGGCGATTCATAGAAATAAAACTGGTGGGTTAATACACTGCCCAACACCGTGCCTTGAAGTTGAGTCTGCCCGTTGGTGTATAGCGCTCCTCGTACCGTTGCCGAGGTGTCGATCACCACACGAAAAGCAGCGGGATTAATCTGCCCGGTGCGGAATGGATAGAGCAGGGTTCCATCCAGGATAGCCTTGTCCTGCAGACGTATACTATACGATTCGCCGGTTCCGCTGAATTCCTTATTCGACAGGATGGCGCTTGGATAGGTTAAATAGGTATCGCCCGAAATGGAGATGGGACCATTTGAAAGCAACTGTCCGCTCACCTTCGAAGTACCCGTTAATCCAAGGTACGATCCGGCATAGATTACCACATGCTCACCTGAAACAGCACCGTCCACGATTAGCGAGTCTTCAACAACCAACATGGAATAAGGAGGAAGCTCCAGCATCGAAGAAACCAGCAGGTTACCCCGCACAAAGACGGTTTCGGTTCGGGTGTTTCCAAAGCTGACCGGCCGTGATACCTCCTGGTCGGTTCCAATCATAACCCTTTGTGCATTGCGTTGGGCGCCTTCAGCAAGGGATTTCGCGGAAGCAATGCCCGTAGATGAGCTGGAAAACACGTCCTCAAAAGAGGTAATCTGCTCCTGGATATACGAAAAAGCAAGGTTTGGAAAAGAAGGAGCCTCCCGTTCGAATTCCCCATCAAACGCCCCTGAAAAAGGAAACCCTTTAAAGCTGTTGGTGGTAAGATCCTGAATGCCTCCGGTGATGTTGCCCCTAATCCGGGTTGAGCCAGCCAGAGACAGGGTGCTGTTCGAGTCGCTCACAACAACAGCGCGGTTGAACACGGAATCCGGCCGATCCCCAAACAGAGCGTGGATTGTAATCGGATTTCGATTACTCTCAATGCGCGATGTGGTTTGAATAAATCCTCCATGGTATCGTACCCGGGTTTGAATACGGTGGTTAGAAGAGGGGATTGTTACGAAAGTCGTATCCAGGGGCACATCGGATAAGGTCCGTTGATGAAAAAAACGGAACAATTCACCCTCGGCCTCATACATCAGATGCTGGTGATTAATATCCCGCTGTATGAACCGTAACTGAAGAACAACGCCTCCCAGTATCCCACCAATAAAAAGGGTAACGATAACCAGTACAATGAGTACGGATGAGAGTGCAGAACCTTGTTCCTGGGTATACATACGCAGCATAGTACGCATAAAATAGAAGAAAGCTTCTTGATGTTTGCTCGGATTGAAACGGGCTTATACCGTGACCAAAAAGTATTCCTAACATGGGTACAGGGATGGCGGAATCGGATTTTTTAAGTGTCACTTGTCGGTTTTGGTGCAGGTGATGATGGCGGAAATGTAGGTATGATGGCGGAATTGTTATAGTAACACGGTAAAAGGAGGGAATGGGGAGTAAAAATGCCCGCTAAAACAACACAAATGTAGGGATTAGAAAAGGAATAGCGGCACAAAACCCATCTCTTTATAGCTATAAACTGGGTTTATGGCGGAATCGGGTGTTAGCCGGCCATGATGTCGGTTTTGAACAAATGAATATGGCGGAAATAAACCTGATTATGGCGGTTTTGTTATATACAACTCTATCCCGGCCATAGTATGTTAAGCGTGGGTTTATATAACGTTTTGCCTTCAATCTGACCTCATGGGATATAGGTGTACGTTCGTCAATAGGAAAGGAGAGAATGTGTGAGCAGGAAGTAGAGCGGGAGGCGGAATATTATTTATCCAGTCAAAGATTAATGCTAAACTGATGTTAAAACAATGAAATACAGAATTATATTATCCACCTTCTTGGTGTGTATGTGTGTACTGTTCGCCTGTACTGAAACCTCAACGGAAGCTACGAACGAAGCAGTTGAGAACGTGGAGTTGTCCGCAAAGCAGGTTGAATTGGTAACTAAAATGAGAGAAACCTCTTTGTTACTGACGGATATTGTAAAACGTCCCGATATAGTTAAAGAGCTTAAATACGCTGCCGATTTTTCCCTAAAACATGGGCGCGATGAGGATGTGTATTTTTCGGAGTTATTTCGTGACAATGCACCGTACAAAACGATGGGGAAAACAAAGAGCAATGTGCGTTTTGGGGCATTCAAAGAACAATTCCGAGAGCAGCTTTCTATTAGAGCAAAAGCAAACAGTAGCAGTATTGATCCGAACCTGGAAGAATACCTCATTGAACATAACCTGAAGCTTTACTGGCCCTACTCCGAAAACTGGGATGACGATGTAACTCCAACGTTAAGTTATCACCCTCTGGATAACGAAGATGAAAATGAAGGGTTCCGACCTATTGAGGGCACTTCGGAGTATGAATTGATTACAATGAATGATGAATATGCCATGAGTAATCCGTCTCTGTTACTCGTTCCTTGTGAAGAAGACATTTTCGTGATTGTTCAGCCTGATGAATGTGGCGGCGGAAGCGGAGGTGGCGGTGGATGGAATCCTCCTTCTCCTCCCGAGCCAACCGGAGAGAATCCGTCAACTCCTTGTAACGGAAATATTGCGAAAAAGATTCTGGTCAAATCCGCAAGGGTAACTCGGCAATATGACGGATTGTTTGG
>JBCBST010000055.1:0-19247 GCA_039819115.1 Bacteroidota bacterium | reverse complement strand
TTCTAGTACCTTATATACGACTCTACATGCGCACGTCCATTCTCAACATCCTTTGCTTTCTTATCTCCCTGGTTATCATCAATGAGCCCACTTCGCTGTAGTTCTTTTATGATTACTTCCGAACCAGGAATGGGAATGGTTTCATCCAGTTCCAGGGCACGTTTCCAGCTACTTAAAAACTCGGTGGTGGAACCCTGGGCAAGATGAATGTTGCCCTTCAAGGCATAAATGTCTGCGTTTTCCCTGATTTTGAGCGCTTCCCGGATGTAATACATAGCCCGTTCATAGTTACCATTAAAGAAGTGTTGCTGGGCGTTAATATAAAACGTGCTGATGGCATTCGCCTGCATCTGGTACTTATCCATTAACTCCTCCCGATAAGCGCTTTCCAGATCTTTTTGCAGCTCATTTTGTTTTTGTATCAACTCCTTTGTTTTGGCGGAGTCGACCGATGATTCCAGGGTATCTGCTGGTGCCTGTTCCTCTGTAACAGGTTCTTCCACGGTACCTGTGGTTTTACACCCCTGGGTACACAGTAGGAGGAGGAGTACCATACATCCACCCTGTATCCTATGTGCCAGACTAACCATCGTTAGTGGCTTGCCCCGTTCTGACTGGCGCGTACTTCACGGATCGATTTCATAAGCTGCACGGTGGCCTCATTCTCACCCTCATCCGCAGAGGTACCCACTTCTTCGAGCTCAAGCTTAATCAGTCGCTGTTCGCGGCTTGGCCGGCTGCTTAATACCTTTTCGATGCTCTGCTCATCCAGTCCGATCAGTGAATTCAGGATCTGTTCGGTAGAAAATGACTGAACGGCCTCTTTGATAACAACATCGTCCAGGCTGGGTATCTGATCGACCGTGACAAAATGTTGATCCACAACTTCACCAATGGGCGATCCTGTTGCAATAAGTTCGTCAATATATGCCCGCTGATCGGATAGAGGGAGGCGTTCGAGGACCGGTAGCAGGTTCTTGTATTCATATTGCCCGCTATGCTCTTTCTCGATTAAATCCATGGTCTTGTCAAGCAAACGGGCCGATATCTCTTTTTGCTGAACGTAAGAAAGGGTATGCAGGGTAGTCATTTCCAGCATAATGTTGGCTGCTCTGCCCTTATGAAGCTTGTCAAGCACGCGTGCAGCCTGTTCCTGGGGTAGGTATTCCAGAATCAAAGCGGCCGTCTGATTGTCTTCACCATTAATCAGCCAGGTAATCTGGTAATCGGATACATGAGCAAGAAATTTGAATAAGCCCAGCTGATTGTTTTTATGTGCTGAAGACCCGGTGTTTCCGGCCTGAAGGAGGCTGTTGAAACGTTTTGCAATCTGATGTTTACGTTCCTGGCTAAGAGGTGGAAGCTGCATGATCTCATCCTGAATGGCCTGGTATAGTTCAGGCTTGAGATCCGATTTAAGGGACTTCAACAAGTTGGGATCAACGGTACAAACGACCTCAGCGGCTTCTTTTGCGCCTTGTACAGGATCATTATCCAGCCAGAACTCGAACATAAGCGCGATTTCCTTTGGATTCCGGAAAAAACGCTCAATTAGCTGATCTACCTCCGAATGTATGGAGGGGGGCGGTACATCCGGAACATACCCCTGATACGAAGGAGGTGCTGGAGGCAGATAGGCTTGGGCTGGATTAGCCGAGCTGAGCTGACTTCGTAAGGAGCTTCTGTTCTCCGTTCGTTCAGCTTCTCGGGCCTGTTGGGGTTTATTCAACAACCGGTACACAACCATGGTTATCATGACCAGGGCAAACAGCACAAACGCCGGTAGTAGCTGAATGAGCTGCCCCATAAAAGAAAGCTTTGGTTCAGGTGGTGTTGTTTGAGCAACCGGCTCAGTAACCACAGGCTCGGGAGGTAAAATGGGCTCCGGAGAGGATATCGCCGGCATGGGGATGCGATTTACATTAATTTCGTCGCCTCTGGCCCGGTCGGTCTTAGCCGCCAGGCTGGCAATCATCCGCATGAATTCGAGTTCGCTATCGGTAAATGAGGTATCGGCAAAGATATTAACGCTGAGGTTGACCAGCTTAAGGGTACGGATTGTGTTTTCGCTAACGACGGGTGCACTTTCGCCATCATCGCCGGGAGAACGCTGAATATTTTCTTCGGGCACAAAAGGAAGCCCAGGCATGAAAAGGGAAGGACTACGCGTTGCTGCCGTACTCTGATTTTGAGTGGTCGTGAATACTTCTTCAACCATTTCAGCATTGATCTTGACATCCACAAAAAAGGAGCGCTGATCGAAGTAGTTCGAGAGGATCTGAATAACCTGGGTATCGTAGGTTTGTTCAATCTGGGCAATACGGAGTTCGATGGATTGGCCGGTTCCAAACCCATCTATGGATTGAGCGATAGCCCGCTGTTGGGGCAACATCAAGCCAAGTGCACCAATTAAAACCAAAGATAAGCCCCACATACGCAGTTGATGCGTAGCTACATGCTTACACTTGTCCACCTTATATGACTCTGTTACCGCCTGTACCAATGACTATGTTACTCTTGAGGTTCTGAAGCAATAATCTGATTAAGAACGGAAATACCCGGTATATAAATATCAGGATCGAACTTAACCGCTTTATCCCAGCTATTTTGTGCCGCCACTTTATCTCCATTCAAGTACTGCAAACTTCCTTTTAACGCGTACCCTTGAGCGGTCTCAAAAAGGCTGAGTGATTGTTCCACGTAATGTAAGGCATCTTCGAGATTTCTGGCATAAAAAGCTACCTGAGCTTGTATAATAAATCTTAATGATTGATCTACCTTATTATTTAAGTCTTGTTCCAACGATTGGATTTCGTTATCCGATTTTATGTCTTCAATGAGTTCAGCTACGATAACCGGTTCCGGGCGGTTTAAATCAGGAGTAAGATCCAGCACGGAATCCTCCGGGATCACCAGGAAGTTCAGTCCTTCAATAAAATCGCCCTCGGGGAGTGCCTGAACCTCAAACGAAAGCTTTTCAGGAACCGACTTGGCACTTAGTATGCCCAACTGAGCAGTATCCATATAGGCTTCATATTCACCAGGTGGTATTTCGTAGGCGTAATAGGAGCCGTCCGAAAACGTTCGCAGTGTGGTCTCGAACTCACCATTTACCTGTTTAACAAAAATCTTTGCACCGGCCAGGGGATTCTCGGTTTTGTTGAACCCTTTTACGACTTCTCCCTCAATTACGCCCGACATATAGAAGGGTATCTCAATTTGTTTAAACTGATTGGGATCTGTTATCAGGGCAAATTTTTCGAGTTTTGGAACCAGCAGAGGGTTTCTTATGGCCCCTTTGTTTACTTCAATATTGTATCGGAAGTAGGGCAGCATCTGGGTAAAGTAGGTTAACCCTTCATGGCTATTGTTAACCATACCGGTACGGTCAATTCGTACGGCATTGGAGTTTATCGTCTCATCACCTTCATCAAAATGACCGGAGTTATTGTTATCTACAAACAGCTTGACGGCCGTGCCCGATCGTCCTACCTGAGCCCTGCTCGTTAACAGTAAATGCTGGTTAATAGGATCCAGGCCGACTGATCCTCTGAAACTTTGGGTATAGTTCACATTGCTTCCAAAGCTTCGGATATTTGTATTGGACCGGGTTTTATTGAAGTCGAATACCAGGTTGAAGCCCATGGTGTTGAAGTCTCCGATCAGATTTCTCCCAAACGACAGCTGCAAAAGCCCCTGGGTGAATATATTCCTGGATATGAGAAAGTCGAAGCTTTCCAGTTGGCTGAGAGAGGTGAGATACTGGAATTGGCCCCGGATAAATACACCCTTGAGAAAACCAGGAGCCCTGGAACCTCCACGGCTAAAGTTATAGGTGGCCGTAGAAATGAGACGGGAACGGATGGTACTCGCAAAAAACTGTTCCTCGTTATTTGCATCTGCATAAGATAGTCGCAGGTTCAGTTTATCCACCCGGGTATTCAGCTCGAAGCGATAGTTATTTAGAACCGAGTTACGTTGGGTTTGGCGGTTACCGGCAAAGCGCAGATTCAACGGAAATCCTCCAATAGACAAGGGATAGAATACGTTTAGCCGGTAGAATTCTTCATTTCCACCAGCGTTAAAAATCCCATCATCAGCCAGAAACCGGGTGAACGATGCGTTGATGCTAGCCGCGTTCGGGTATACCACATTCACAGAACTTCTCAGGAAAGCATCGTTAGAAGCATCTACAGAAACCAGGTATTGGTCTAGCACCCTGGCTGAAAGGGTCGTACTCAGAGTAGGAATATTATCCTGATGGAACTCACTGTAGTACTCTGCCCCGGCGCGTACGGTTAACCAATCGTTAACCCCGGCTGAAACATCTCCCTGCGCGAAATAATCGTTTTCTGTATTACCCAGGGTGGGGAAATCAAGCTGACCGGCATTGAAATTGTAGTTTACTTCTCCTTTTGGGATAAAGTTAAAAGGGATAAGAATCCGTTGAGAGTTCTCCTCAACCCCACCTGATCTTTTGAATATCCGAAGATCGTATACCGAAGCACCATAGGTTAACGGCACCAGGAAATTATACCTGCCGGTTTCGTCTGTGGTTTGATAGTCGAACAGATTCCTGTTAAAAAAGACTTCAACTTCCGAATTTGGCTCAGCTACTCCTGAAATGCGGTACTCATCATACAGCACCCGTGGTTCAATAGGATTATTGGATAGTTTTATACCGGTATATGGCAAGGATAAGATCCCGTTAGACGCCTCCTGACCAACCGTTAATGAAGTGAGGTATAGATTATCCATCACATAGCGCCATCTAAATCCCTGGGTATTGAATACACTGTTATTTTGGGTGTATGAACCAAAGGCTGTTCCCTGAACATCGCCACCTAAAAATTCTGCGCCCATGCTGCTGCTGTAGGTGAAGATATTATTGCCGGTATTTAAAACAGAGGTAGACAAGTTGTAATCCAGCATTAAACCGGATAATACTTTCCGCTCTCTGTCAAACTCCAGATCGTATTCTTCCCTGAATAAGGAGGTTCTACGCAGCCGTTTCCTTCGCTGCGATCGTTCTAAACGCTCCATGATAGGAGGGGGATTCTGGGTCTGGAGAAGTACCGTAAGATTATTGAAGTCTACGACAAACTGAAGTCCCAGGAAGGATTCGAAGAATTCGGTGGTGAAATAGTAGTCGAATTCTTTAATGGAGAAATCATCAGAAGTGAGCCTGACCGTTTTTTCTCCCATCGTTGCTGTTTGACGGGTCAGGTTTATGGTATAAGGCTGCTGATCAACGTAATAATTGCCAGACAGAATTAAGTCGCCAGCGGCATCAATGGATTGGTTGATCTCCAGCAGATTAAAAATCTCTGCTATAGGGAGATAAAACGTATCGTTTTTGTAATAAGAGATCAGTACGGTGTTTACTACCGAGCGGTAGCGAAACGATAAATAAACCTCAATTTCATCTTCTGAAGAGGTGTTGCCGGTCTGTCTCCTAGCCTCAAGGTTTGTTGAGAGGCTTAAAAGAAAGCACGCGACAAGAAAAAGGTTTATTTTCAGGCATTTACGCAAAGACCTAATTCACATTGAAGCTTGCCGATTTAGAAATAGTAGACATTTGTACTAAATCATCGGAAGAAACATCATTTCTCCTGGATTCAAATTGGATGTCTACGGTATATGTGCCCGGATTAAGTGAAGAGATATCGATGTCCTGAGCGTAAGCTCCGTCAAAGAAAATTGTTGTAGAAACAAAGCCGGAGGTGACTTCTCTTCCATTTCCGTCTTTTACAACCAATGTTACGGTGCCTAAGAAGGGGGAATTACCTGTTCGTTTTAAATCAGATACCACCTTAAGGGTGTTGTTTGTAACGTCAGTTTTCATTTCTCCGATTTCTATTCCGGTTCCTACATCACCTACTTTGTAATACAATCCGGTTACCTGCTCCAGACGGATACCAACAGATGCTGAAACGGCATCACCGGCTTGTAGTTCGATTGGAGCACTTTGAGGAACAGCCGTTGTTTTGATTCTGGACCAGTACGTTCCTTCATCCAGGTTATTGGGGGCTGCCATTCTCAATCGTACAACCTGGCGTTGTCCCGGACTCAGTACGAATGTTTTTGGAAAGGCTTTAACCCAATCGGCTGCAGAGTGAACCGCTTCTAGTTCCGGATTGTCATAAACAATAGCTCGTGCACCATTTTCATCAGAATCGCTGTACCCAAATAAAAACTCAATGGTGATTTCCTGAGGTTCATTTGTACCATTCAAAACCAGGTAGGTTCCGAATTTACTTCTACTATCAATAAACAGATTGGTAGGAGCTATGGTAATTTGCCCGATCAGTTCTACTGTTGTAATTAATAGGAACAGCAGCAGGAGAGTAGATGATTTTTTTAACATGATTTTGATGTTTGTTGATGATGTAAGATAGTGTTCATCAAAACCAAAAAAAAAGTCTCGTCATGGAGGACGAGACTTTTACCGAAATCGATGTAATCTTAGTTGTAGGATACGGATACGCTGATTGCAGTTCCGCCAGTGTTACTTGTGCTGTAGGCACCAGAAGTAGCGGGAGTAGTAATCGATCCACCTAACCAAATGTAGTAGTTACCAGAACCGTCAGTAGTGTGCGATCCAGCACCTGATGCGAATTCAGCAGCAGAAGCCTGGTTAGCACTATTTGGGTCACCAGCAGCAGTGGTAGTAAGCGTGAAGCTGTTCCCAGAACCATCGGAAAGAGTTCCGTTACCGAAAGTGATAGCAAGTGTCTGGTTTGGTGCACCAGCAACTTCAACTAGACCAGCAGCCTGAGTTCCGCCAACAGCGTTAGTAGCTGTGTTACCGTTAGGGTCAATAACAGAAGAAGTAGAAGTTGGGATATCTCCGAATTGTACAGAATCCTGAACAGTAAGGGCGATGTCTGCTAGTACGTTAGCAGTACCAGCTACGTTAGCTGATTGTGCGTATAAAGAAGTGCTTGCGAAACCTAAGATTAAAGTAAATACAAGAAGTGATAATGTTTTTTTCATGACAGTGATGATTGTTTGTTTGTTTCTGAACTAAAGGTATTGAAAAAAAATTTGACTGAAAGTTAGATTCCCTTTATTGATTATTCGTAATCAATATTCATTACGATGTTACCCAGGTACTCACCATTAGGAATGGCGTCTACATTTAACGAGCCATATACATAAAAGTAGATGCTTTCCCATATATCAGAGCTTCTGGAGCTGTTTTTGGTGCTATTTGGGATTAATGTAACCGTTTCAGCCTGGACAGGTTGGGATCTTCGGTAGTCGTCTTCTCCAACTACATAAGAGTATTCTAATTTTATATCTATGATATCCTCTATTTCTGGATTTGTATGCGCCAACGCGTTCGGCGTATTGAAATCAACGGTAATGCGTTGATTTCTAAAGGATGTAAGGACAAAGATACCCATGTTAGGCTCGCCCAATTCAATTTTAGTTTCTCCTGAGTTGCTAATTACGATCCCGAAATTTATGGGTTTAACCACTTCGGCCCGAAGCTCGGGTTCTATTCGTAAATCCAGATTGAGGAATTGAGCGTTAACCGTGCCGGTAATTACCAACGCCGCTAACAGAGGCCATATGTAGGTCTGCTTAATCATAGATCACTGATACCGTGATATTACCTTCGTATGTTCCTGCTGCCACACCGACGCCTACATTTATGAATCCATATAAGTACAAATATGCGGTTTCGTTAAACACGCTGGGGTCGAATCCTTCAAAAACAGGGGTGGGAGGAGGACCGGCCGGCCCGTTAATCCTTCGTAAAATGGGTATTTGTGCATTCCCCGAGTTTGAAGTGATGGGTATGATAAGAGCCTGCGCTATGTTATCGGACCCTAGATTAGCATAGGCTGCTTCCAAGGTGAAGGGGATCGAGCAACTGCCGGAGCAAATACCAGTGTTTACCAGGTCGGCATCAGCGGTTATATCAACAATAACGTCCAGGTATTCGACACCGGTAAGCGTAATCACCTTGGAGTTGGAAATAGCAATACTGTAGATACCGCCCCCTTCGATAACGGTACCAAAATCGAGGTCTTCCCCGGGATTCAGTTCTGCAACGGTGATGGAATAGTTATAGAAATCGCCAAAATCTATTTCCTGTGCCTGTACATGCACATGCAGTGAACAGGCCATGATGGCTACGACATATGTGAAGAGAGCGCGATACACATTAAATGTATTCTATTTCTATGGTAAACTCTCCCTGGTAACTTCCGGGCAAAGCGTTCTCTAAGGATATTCTTCCGCCAACCCATAAATAAAATCGTCCTTCTCTGTTGATGCGGAATGCACGATTATCGTTGTCGATGAGTTCTGAAGCTTCCTGGTTTTCTTCGGTGTTTCCTGTGATCTCGTAATCGAAAATGAGAATACCTTCGCCGTCTACCTGGGTAAGTTCACGCTGTTTGATGTAGGTAATGCTTATATCAGACTCAGGAGTTCCGATGGCAATCATAAAGCCGGCATTAACGTCGAATACGGGATTGATGTAAATCTCCTGCTGGCCGGGTTGTACGTTTCCAAAACTGATGTTCTGTACAGTTAGCAGCTCGATGGATTGTATAACGTTGGTGGTAACGTTAACCGTGCCGGAAATGCTCTCGTCCTGTGCATGAACCAGGCTGTTCCCGAATGCAAAGGTTAGAATAGAAATGAAGCAAAACAGTGATGATCGCGATTGCATAAATCGTCCGCTAAGATTTATTACAACTTCTTAGAAATCGGATTCTTATACCAGTTAATGTTTTTTAATGAGAACTTCGTAATAGAAGCTAATTCACGTAATGATTGAAGTAGAGCGCATCTAGTTTAAGCTCTGAACCGGTGAGTTTAAGATACCTGGGAAGGTCTTCACGCATAATGCCATCCTCTTCTGTATACAGACGGTAATTGAAGAGTAACTCCTGTCCGTTTAAGCGACGGGGAAAGTTGAGGGTAACACTGTATACACTGTCCCGGGGTGCGCGGTCGAGCATACGGGTCCAGGAAGACGTGGAAAGAGGGCGGAAAGAGCCGGAAATCTGGATCTGGTCGGTGGCAAGATTAAACTTGTTCTGCTTGATAAGAGGCCGTAGATCCACGTTAAAGGTAACCTTGGTCTGCCCATATACAGAGTACGCGGTTAAAGAAAGGAGGATAGCAAACAGGAAGCGTTTTAATTTCATAAATCGTTAAGCGTTAAATCGTACCACATGAGGGGGAAGATACCATATTGTCTTTCCAAAACTGGACAGAAAAGATACTTTCTCTGGGGAAAAAGGGAGGGGCCATATTTTGTAACCGAAGATCGTATTGATAGTCTTTGGTATAACCGGTTTGAACAACTCCTCCCGAAAAAGTGGCTACGGGTCCACGCGTGTCTTGTATAATACCACCAAGAATTTCCAGCTCACCTTTGGCACTTCCGCTGTTATAACCACTCACTTCGAATGAGGTGCTTAATGCCATGATGGATGCATGTATTTCCAGATCCCGGCTTCCGTTGTAACTGTGTGCATTTGAAGTAACGTAAACTTCACTTTCACCAATAAGGCCCAGTATATCATCTGAATCGGGATTAACACGCGGGTCGTCGGCATAGGTGATATCGCCATAAATCTGGATGTCGTCATCGGAATGAACGGTAAGCTGCCCATCCAGTCTGCCCTGAATGTACACGTCGCGGGTGCTGGATATGATGCCGTTGAAGGAGCGAAGATCATACTGGGTTGCACTTCCCCAGTTGCTTCCGGTCCACTCCCTGATATCCACTAAGGTATCGAGCAGGGAAACCTGGATGAAGTTATTGTAACGCAATCCGCCGGAAGAGGCATTGGTCTGGAGCTTGCTGATTTCAAAATTGTCTGGCGTGGGACGGGTGGGAGCCGAAAAATTGGACCCCATGTTAAACTGGGGAGTATTGGTATAGCTGCTATGACCAACCCAGCTATTGGGGCTGGATACAAACCCATTAAATACAGGACTGCCGGCAATACGGAACGTACCATTGGTATGCATCTGGCCGCTTATCACATCCTGGTCCATAAACCAGATGTTAGAAGGCTGATTATCGGTGTAATAAGAGAATACGGAATAAGAATCGCGCCGTAGGGTAGCCGTGGTCGCAACCGTACATTGGGCAACCTGGGAAATACTATGCAAAACCACGGAGTAATCGGCATTCCATCCGATGGTATCCAGTGGCACGCTGGATGCACTCGCGTAATCTGCAATGTTGGTGTTGTCGTAAAGGGTAAGGGATACGGATCCCTGTGAATACTGATCCGAATTCAGGGTTCCGGTCCAGGAGTTATCTTCTATAATCTTCCGTATAGCAAGATCCACCAGACTTCTTGAATTATTTCTGGCCTGAAGTTCATAGTAGTATGTTGCACTACGTTCAGGGAGAAGTTTATTTCGATTGTTGATGCCTCGTTGTACAATTCCTGTTACAATGACGAGTCCACTCACAATAAGCAGCATTGAACGGCCCATAGCTTTCTCCTATTGATATTCTAATATATTGGTTAGGAACAATCTTCTTTTCCAGAACGATCGGGCATACAGATTATCTCCTGATGCATTTGTTCCATAGGGTTCTTCGCTCTCGACAATAAATTCTACTTCCACACTGGTAATATTAGACACCATGATAGCGCTGTCCAGACTACTGGTGCCCTGGTAATATCTGACCTGAAAATGACTCACCGGAAAAGTCATAGTGGCATTTGGGTTAGAACCATTTGGCCCGGTACGGGTCAGGTAAAAATCGTTGGGATTGGTTGAAGTGACCTGGTTACCGATACTGGTACTCCACTGCCACTGAACCGTACTCACGCCCACTCCGTCGTTATCGATAAAGTCACCATGAATGATCAGGTTTTGCTGATCCATACCCGTGAAGTTAACCCCGTTTGAGTTCAGGTATCCGATCCGGGTTAAATCGCTGGATAAAAGCTGGCCTATATCGTCAGCCTGGGTCTTTACGACGGATGTGAGTGTACTTTCGCTTCCTTTTTCCTGGATGAACACGTTGTAGGATATAATCGACAGAAGCAAAATACCCCCTACAATAGACGATGTAACCAATCCAACATTCATTGCAGAAAGTTCTTTATGTACTGAAGGGTAACCGTATCGGGGAAAGCCGTGGAACCGGAGGCATACACTTTCACGGTGATCAAATATCGGTCTACACTCCCAATAGACGGAATGGATATCGAAGAACCATCAATCTCAAATTGTTGTGAAAAGTCGTCGCTTCCTACGGAGCCCAGGGTGGTACTTGAGGTGATGGGGTAGGAATCGAAAAAATAATCGGCGTCCTGAGAGTCAAACTTTTCTTCTTCGTTAACCCACTGTAACTGATCGATCACATTTTGGGCCTCTGATATAGCCAGATATTCCAATTCCCCCTGGGACGATCGCTGGTCCACAAAATTAAAGCTACGTATGGTGGTTGTGGTAATAATACCAAACACCAGCATAGCAGCAGTCACATATAGTACATCTGAATAACCCGACATAAGTACCTTTTTTGTTTAAGAGACTTGTAGGTTTTAATAGTTACAATGTAGCAAACTGGATCTCATCTAAGCTTTAGATTTCTTTAACTTACTTCACAGAACGATCACGTTATTTATTTTATAAGCGTGAGTCGGTTTGTAAACACCCGTTCGCCTGCCTGCAGACGATACAGATAAACGCCACTCGCCAGTTCACCCGCCCGGAATGTAACCGAGTGAAGGCCAGCAGGCATTCGTTCTTGCACCAGGGTCTGGACTTTACGCCCAAGGATATCAAACACTTCGAGTGTTACACTGTTCTCAGTTTCCAATCCAAATTCGATAACTGTTTCCGGGTTAAATGGATTTGGATAGTTTTGTCTCAGGAAGGCTGTTTGTGGTATGTTTGCCTCAATTTCTTCCGTGGTGATCTGTAACACAAACCGATCGGCTGAACTTCGGCCCGTTCCGATGACCTTTTGACGGCTGCCGGGGTCTGCAATGACCATTTTAGACTGCACTGCGTGAAAGAACGAATAACTCTCCTGGTTTAATAGCTCTATTGTATTATCGGTTTGCGTATCAATAAGCTTAAGAACCCAGTCTTCGGGAAGGTTATCCGCATTAAGCAGGGAAATGGAATAGGTGTCGGCAACGGGAACCCCGTTATCAAAAGCACTTATATGGAGAGGGATACGTAAACGGTTGGTCAACTGCCCGGGCAGGTTATTGATATCCAGGTGGGTGCCGTCTGGCAGGAGGGAGTAGAAATCGACCCGGTTTGCCGAGAATGGAATTAAGCGAAACGCATCTTCCGCATCTTTTTGAATCAGCCCATTATCCGAGAACATGAAATTGATCTCCTTTTTGAGGCCTCCAGCCTCGGCCACCAGCCCAAAGCTGGGAAACTGATCTGAATCGGGACTGGCTTTTCGGAGGAAGTTACCCCCGGTTGTTTTGGCTGCTTTATTTACCCGTAATACAGGAGAAGGAGCCGAAGCCTTTACCCAGAATCCCTGGAAAGGGGCTATTAATCCGCTGCCCAATGACCCTGTGATACCGTTCCAGGTCAGATATTCACCATTACCACCATTTGCAGCCGGATCCCATACATAAATAGAAGATTCTACATTTGTCTTGGTCCAGTTGGGGTTATCGTCCCAGTCAATAGTTGCCCCGAAGGGATTACCGACCAGGTTCCATCCCGTATCGGCAGAAGCCGTGTAGGTAATGCCATAATCCACAAAGGTGCCATTTCCGTCAAACTCCTGACCGGCAACATCGAGGGTGTCGGGTAAAGGGTCGTTGTACCGGGTGTCTGCGGCAATGTCTCCAAAGAAAAAGACAAACATCCCCTGACCTTCTGTAAGGTTATCTGCCGAACCTGATGGTGCGCGGTAACGTTGGTTGTCGGTTCCCGGAAAGCTCTCCAGATAGGTTAATACATTGGGCTGAAGGCTGTCTAGCGGAGCATTACCCAGCGTGGAACCCGTGTAACCCTGGGTAAGGGTACCATCCAGAAAATCACCAAATGTGCTGGATACCGGAGCTGAAAGCAGTCGCCAGCCCCGTACACCTGAAACAGCTCGCTGAAAACGTAGCTGGCCGGAACCATAGGTTTGATTGTTGGCAATCAGGTTCAGACCCGAAGGTATGATAAGATCACCGTTGGTGAGCTCCAGGCTACCGGACACGGTTAAATTCTCGCTTACACGTACGCTTACCGCATTATCCACTTCAAGATTGGTGTAGTCGTGAGGGCTTATCACATCTTGTTCGGCTGAGCCGTTAAATACCACATTACCTACCCCGATATCTGCAAGGTCTATGGTGCCACCTGCCTTAAGCGTGTCCACATTACTACCCAGAATCTCTCCGGCACCGGTTAAGTCGCCGGTCACTTCCAGGCTGGAGGTCCCTGATATGGTGATGGTTGCACCAGTTTCAATTACAATTTCTGCCACGGTTATCCCCACATTATCTACAACCGGAAACTCATTACCAACCGCTGGTGAAGAAGGGATGAGTACAATGGATGAGGGGCCGGGTAGCGTGCCGGCGTCCCAGTTATCGGTATCATCCCAGTTGGTGGCATCGGCTGATGACCCAAGCTGACTTTCCCATACATGCGTAAACTGGGCAAATTCTACGATAGCGTGATCGGTTATCCCCGCTCCATTCAGACTACCCGTAATGGTTGCCGATCCGGCTGTGGTAGACGAGGTTAGTACGGCGGTGTAGGTGCCATCAGTATTGTCGGTAACACCTCCAAGCGAGCCCAGCGTAGTGCCAAGGGTTACCGTTCCGGCGCTCGACGTAACCTGGTTTCCAAACGCATCAAGTAGCTGTACCGTGATGGTTGAGGTGCTGGTTCCGTTATTGAGAATGGTGGTGGGTGAGGCAGAAATGGTGGAGGTGGTTACATCGGCAGCACCTGGCGATACGATAAACGTGTTGCTTACACCACTTTCCGATCCGGAAGAATTGGTAGCCGTGAGGGCGCAATTGCCAACGGACGTTAAGGAAACGTTGTGTGAAGCAAGCACCCCATTGGTAAAGGAGGCCGTGGTGCCTTGTCCGCTACCAATGGTACAGTTGGATGTGATGACAACCGTTCCATTAAAACCGGTAACGGTTGTACCCGTACCATCAATGGCTGTAAGAACAACAGAGAAGGTTTGACCGGCGGTCTTCGGACTGATGTTACCGGAAGGAACCCGTTCCACCCGGAAACCGGTAAGCGTACCCAGAGACACCACATCGAAGGAAGAAGAAACCGTGGGATCTAATCCGGTTCCGCTGAACCCAAGGGTTTTACTTCCCAATTGATCGATGCTTAAATCTGAGAAATCAGCAATCCCTAAACTATTGGTGGTAACACTTACCGTACCGCTCAGTGTACCCGTACCGGAGTCGATAGCAACCGTGATATTGGTACCCGATTGTGTGACCTCATTACCAAACTGATCGACTAGCTGAGCCCGCACCGACGGAGTTATGACGCTATCCAGACTGGTATCCGTTGGCTGTTGGATCACGACGATGCTATCTGCAGAACCGGGTACGATAGCTAAGGCTCCATAATTCGTACCGCCTCCCAATCCTGTTGTTCCTGTATTCAGAATGGTACCCGGATTGGGAATGCTCCCCGAAGTAGGGCGAATTTCAAGACCGCTGACGGTAATCTGTCCGGGCGTAATGAATGAAGCAGCTGTTATGTTGATGGTAACCTGGCTGGTTGTAATGGTACCTACCGATGCAGCCAGTGTGGTACTTCCCCCATATGCGGGAACGACCGCTACGCTTGCACTGGCAGATGTATTCCACTCATACCCGGCCGGAGCTTCCAGTACAATAGTTTCTGATGAGGAAAGCTCGCCACCGAAACCTTCCTGGATTACAGGACCGGTGAGGGTGGTATAATTGGTATTGGTATCGTCAGCTGATATGGATTCACCACCGGTAGCAGCTGTGATTTTACGGATGGCCGAATTATACTTTTGTGACAGGTAGTTCTCCACACTCTCTCGTTCTTCTTCTGTAAGGCTTCGGCAGTACAGGATAACTTCAGCAATCTGTCCGTCCCAGCTTCTGTCGTCGGCGTCCGGGTCATCTTTGGCTCCTTTTCCAACTACTACATTCCCGGCTCCGGATATACTACCGGATGGGGGAGAACCGGCCTCGGCCGGGTTGTTCAGAATACCATCCACAAACAAATCATAAGTCGTTCCACTTTCCCATTGCAAACTGGTGATTTGACGTCCGGTCGCCTGAATATCAGAAAAACTCTCTAACTGGTTGGCAGCACTGTTACCCAACAATCCGGTTTTAATGGCATTTTGGAATGATCCTCCACTATTCGCACCCGAGGCGTCATACCGGATGGTAAATACATCATCAGCTCCATCGGGTGTTTCGGCATCCCAAAAGCCACGATCGGTGTTATCCTGGTCCGACTTATAGACCAGGAATAAGGTGAACTCGGTCATGCCATTGATGTACCCTGCGCCACCATCTGCATCATTGAAATGATCTCCATTACCGGCAAATTCAATGCTTGGCAACCCGTTTAAATCCGGGGAGCTGAAATTGAACGTTGGAGCTGTTCCGATATCGGCCACACCAGTAAAGTCGTTATTATTACCCGATTGATCGTTCCACGTAGTTACTACACCTGAGGCGTTGGTATCTACGCCCACATCCGCTCGCAACCATACTTTAAGGTCGGGTATGGCTTCTACGGCCGTCACTTCAATCACCCGTTGTAAGGAATCACTTTTCAGCAGGCCATCACTTACAATGAACGATACTTCCCGCGCGGGGCCGGTCGGTATGGCAGATATATTACGATAAAGAACCGACCGTAGTGCTGTTTCATAATCGGAGAAGGAGGCATTACCGACAAGTTTTAACCGTCCGGTAGACGTATCGTAGGAACCGGTGATGCCGAAAATAGTGGAGTAAATGAGGGAATCCTGTGCCGGAACAAGATTCTCGTTAATCACCACAATCGCACTGTCGATGGTGGTATCGTCCGGATCATTGACTTCGATGGTGTTCGTAAGCTGTAAGTCGGCCCCGGTGTAGGTGGGTATGGATGTTTCCAGGTTGGTTAACACCGGTGCAGAATTCACGATGGATACCGTGACCACCCTCGATTCGGTGTTACTATCGGTATCGCCATCATTTACCGTAAAGGAAATCGTACGGTCTAAGGTTACAGGATCGGCGTTGTTGTTTTCGAAGGTTACGGAGCGCAATGCCGTCTGATAATCAGCAATTGATGCTGTTCCGGTAAGGGTCAGTTCACCGGTGAAAGCGTTAAAGCTACTTGTAATACCAAAAGCACTGGTAAAGGCTAATACATCCTCACCCTGGATGTAGTTACCGGTAATGGCAATGGTGGCACCTTCCATATTGGTATCGTCCAGGTCAGAAATTGTAATGGCAGAAGTAAGTGAAACCGGGCCGTCACCTTCGGTATACGCCAAAGCTGTACCCTCAATATTGGAAAGGGAAGGGGTGCTGTTTACCGCAAGTACGTTTACATTGCGGGATTGAATGTTACTGGACGAATCCCGGTCAAATACAGCAAAATCGAGTTGCCGAATACCTGGAAGGGGACTTATCTCATCTGTGTTTTGATAGGTAACAGACCGTAATACCGTTTCATAATTCGCCTCGGTGTCGAACCCGGACAGGCTTAGAACCCCAGTTGTGGTGTTAAATGCCCCGGTTATGGAACCGCTTGGAGTAAAGCTTAAGACGTCGTCGCCTGATTGAAAGTTGGTTGCAATCGTGACTTTGGCACTGTCCAGGCGATCATTATCCGGGTCGCTTACACTCAGCGTGCTCGTAACGGTAACAGGACTGTCGCCCTCGGTGAAATCCAGGTTAGTACCCTCAATGCCCGATAAAACCGGTTCATCATTGATCCATTTTTCTTCCAGGTACTGATACAAGCTCGTTATCGCTCCATTACCCAGCGCACTGTTCCAGGAAATGAATTCATGTACTTCACCTTCAAAGAAGTTTCCACCTGAAACCGCTCCATTGGTCACCGGATCCAGTGTTGCGTTGTTTATGCCTCCAATACCGCTTGCGTCGGTATGTCCGGGCTGGTCAGTCACATTGATTAGTGTGGTAATGGTGCCACCATTAATAGAGGCACTCCAGGTCTCCTGGGCAAGGGTAGTTGATGTGGCATCATGACTGGCAATGATGATGTAAGTAGACTGTGGCTCAACAGCTCCAAGATTAATGGATTTAAATTGATCACCGCCCCTCCATTCGATGTTATTCCAAACATACGCGTATGCAGTTCCGTCTTTTATGGAGAGTTGATATCCACGGGAGGCCCCACCTTGTTCATAGATAATTTGAAGTCCCGATGTCGAGCTACCTGTTCGGAATACGGCGGCAAACGACTTTTCGGTAAAGGTACTGCCATTGATTTCTGTTTCAGCTGGCCGGCTCAATACATCGGTAGTGCCGTTAAACGTGAGGCTGCTGAACTTAGTGACGTCATACACTTCGAACGAGGGAACATTCGAACTAATACCCGTAAAGGAATAATCGGAAGCCGAACCGCCTTCATTATCTGAGCGATCTCCCCAGGTTACAACATTAGTACCGGTGGCCGGTTGATCGATGATCGAAAGGTCTCCATCCACATCCAGTGCATCAAAATGAAAAACGACGTTGGCAATATCGGATGAGGGTTCGGATATTGTGATGAGTATATCGAGGTCACGGGTTTCTGTATTACTGCTCAGGAACACATTATCCACCGAAAAGGAAAGGGTTCGTGTGATCAGGCTTGGAGGGCTTGCCGTGTTTTGATAGCGAACCGAACGGAGTGCAGTCTGGTAATCGGATACCGATGCCCTGCCAGAAAGGGTAAGGGTGCCATTTCCATCATTCCAGGAACCGATGATGTCAGACGTATTGATAAACGTGAGGGTATCGTCACTGGTCAGGTAGTTGGATGTGATCTGGATGGTGGCCGACTCCAGAGAATCGAGGAATGGGGTGGATACGGTAAGTGCCGACGTCACAAAAACAGCCGATCCGCCATTGGTAAAGGTTAGGATGTCGGTTTCCAGATTGGCTAAAACCGGTGGTTCGGGTATTTCGGTTATGAAGGATGCAGGGTCGTCCTGGTTACTGAATTCGGTGGCAATCCAATCGGCTGAGCGGGCAATATCCGAGATACGAACTTCATCCATTACACCGTCAATGGCGTCATTATTCCTTGAAATGATCAACGGGTCATTGTTTAAACTGAAGGTACCCGTGTCATTACCGGAGGCATCCAGAGTTCCATTAAGATAAATGAGTCGTTGGGTTGAAGTTCTTACATAGGTCAGATAGCTCCATGAACCAATAGGAAGATTCGTGTCAGAGTTGACATTATTTCCTCCGTTTCTTCTGAATCGAGGCCTGCGGTTACCTCTTGAAGTGGCTTCATACGAAGTGTTTGTTCCTTTTGTGATAAAGTCGGGATCCTCATCCGATTCCAGGTTGACCCAAAACGACATGGTGATATCGCCGGAAATATCAAGGCTGGCATCGTCGGGCACACTGATGAAGTGTCGATCCCCCCGTTCAAAATCACGGCCGTTTCCAATTTGCCCGGTTGCCGAGAGGATACTACTATTTCCGTTTTCGGTACCGTTGTTGCTATTCGCTGTGGCGTCGTCAAAATCATCCAGATGCATGACCAGCTGGAAATCGGAATCCCATGTAGTTACCACGGATTGATCGGATGAGATCGAGCTGTTCCCAAAATAAACAAAGAACCCGGTGTCGGAGCCGGAGGACAGGGTAGGGAACCGTACCCACACCACAACCTCTCCGGTTGCGGAATTATAGCTCTCCAGTTCGTGATCGAGCTGGGTGCTGCCATCATCCGAGGTAAAGGCGATGTCGAAGCCATTCACGTTTTCAACAAACCCACCGTTTGATGTGCTTCTTAAGTCCGGGTTTGTCACGCTGAATAATACCGGGAAGTCACTGTGAGACCCGGTAACCTGGGCTCCGTTCACCTGGTACTGTTTTCGGTATTCGTATCCGGGTAATTGGGCATAGGCGATATCCGTCCACAGAATGCTGAGAAACAGGATGATGAATACGTGATATGGCCGCCTGGTTAATTTCACACTGATGTAAAAGAGAAATCGTGCTGATCAATTCCAAAAATAGCGATAAGCCCTTAAAACAACGGCTAGGTTAATGCATTCTAACCTCGGTAAAGGG
>JBCBST010000054.1:0-19260 GCA_039819115.1 Bacteroidota bacterium | reverse complement strand
CCTTGTTTTGGTAATGCGAGTCCGGGAACTCGATACCAGGTTCAAGTCGCGATGGGAGAAATGTGTATGTGGTCTGTTTCTCTTCTGATTACAACCCACGCTCAATAACACGTCCATCCCTTGCTTCGCTCGGCAAGTGTGAAAAATGTATGGCAGGGTACGAGTTACTGGCCCAGTCCCAGCGTGATATTACGGCTGAGTATGCCGCAGAAGTGCTGAGGGGTGTTTCTGAAGAACACTACCTTAACCTTTAGAAGAACGTTGCGTGTACATGCCAGGATAGATTGGTGTCTATCTTCAAAAAAAGAGGCCCCTTATCCAGAGGCCTCTCTTAGTTAGCAATCTTAGCTTGAATGAAGCTAAACTTGAGTTATATCCAATTTCGAATGGTCGTGGTTGCAAGGCATACCTCTCCCATGGCGCATCAGATATGGAGGTGACCCAAACGGGTTAGTCCATGATTTTTCTGAGGAACGCGGGCTGCTCAGAATCGTCTTTTCGTATGCGTTCAGCCCGGCTTCTGAATTCCGCTACATTATTTGTCGTGCGGGTTTCAAAACTACGGGACGAAGGATCTTCCACAGGTTTAGGAGCTTCTTCCTGAGCCTGCTGTTCCTCCTCTTTTCTCACATTTAAATCATTTCTCATGTAGGCTGGGGTATCCAGCTTTTTAAGATTGATTTCGCCCTTGTAATAATCGCCCGTACTACGGGAAAACTGGCTTGGGATCTCGGTAGAAGGACGTTTGGTCTTATTAGCACTGTCCGATTGAACGGAGGCACTGGCCTGCTGCCCAAACACGGATGTTTTCGGCGCTACCTTCACATTATTTCGTTCTTCCGCGATATCGAAACCGGTCGCGATTACCGTTACCCGGATGTCTTCCTCAAAAGAGGAATCCAGCACGGTACCAAGAATGATTTCAGCTTCATCGCCTGCTTCCTGCTGAATAATCGAAGTTGCGGTTGTGGTTTCGCGCATACCCAGGTTACCACCGGATGAGATGTTCACCAATACATTTCGCGCACCGCGGATGCTCACTCCATCAAGCAGGGGAGAGTTGATGGCTTCGCGGGCAGCCCGCTCGGCTCGATTCTCACCTTCGGCTGTAGCCGATCCCATAATGGCTGCACCTCCATCCGTCATGGTGGTACGTACATCAGCAAAATCAAGGTTGATTAAGCCCGGCATAAGGATAAGATCACTGATACCCCGGGTTGCGTTGTACAACACCTCGTTGGCCATGGAAAAGGCTTCGATCAGCGAAGTGGTTTCGTCGGCAATATCTAGGAGGCGTTCGTTCGGAATCACGATAACAGTGTCGCAATTCTTTTTGAGCTCGTTGATACCTTCCAGGGCATATTTCTTACGTATTTTGCCTTCACATTCAAATGGAGTGGTTATAATACCCACCGTAAGAATGCCACGACGTTTAGCGATACCTGCAACGACGGGGGCTCCTCCGGTACCGGTACCGCCTCCCATACCTGCCGTTACAAAGATCATATCCGCACTTTCGATGGCTTCTTCAATTTCGTGTCGGTTTTCCTCCACCGCTTCGCGTCCAATCTCTGGCCGGGCTCCTGCACCCAACCCGTTGGTGAGTGCCGTTCCAACCTGGATTTTCACGTCGGCCTGAGAGGCTTTTAGTGCCTGGGCATCGGTATTCAGCGCGATGTACTCAACGCTATCCAAGCCCATGTTAATCATATTATTGATGGCGTTTCCACCACCGCCGCCAACGCCTATTACTTTGATTTTGGCGTTATCCTGGCTCTGTTCGTCAAAGAAGAAACGAGAGTTCATACTTGGTGCCATGATTGCTCCTTAATTGGATGTTGTTTATAGATGATTGCTATTTTATTGGGGTTAAAGTTCTTTGAACCAGCTCTTCATACGCTCGGTAATTTTACCGACCACCTGTTCCACGTTATTTCCTTTGTTACCCGGAGGTACCATGGATTGATTGCTGGTTGTTCCGGCGCGAAGGGCATGCATGACCAGCCCGACACCGGTTGCGTAAATAGGACTATCTACCTCTTCTTTCAGGCCACCGGTAATGCCAAGCGGGTGTCCCACTTTTGCATCTATTTCTAAGATTTCGGTAGCTAAGGGGCAGATATTCTTGATAAGTGACCCGCCTCCGGTAAGTACGATACCCGCACTTAACGCATCGGCATAACCACTCCGTTTAATTTCTATTCCTACGATTTCGAGAATTTCTTCCATCCGGGCCTGAATGATCTTGGCCAGGATGCTTTTTGTAATTTCTTTCGGCGGTCGACCAGCTATGCCCGGTACCGTAATTACCTCATCGTTGTCGATCATATCGGCGTAGCATTCACCATGATTTCGTTTGAGGGTTTCGGCCTGGTCATCCAACACGCTCAATCCAAGTCGGATATCGTCGGTTACCTTCTGACCAGCAATGGCAATTACAGCTGTATGCCGGATGGTATTATCCTGGAAGATGGCTACATCTGTAGTTCCGCCGCCGATGTCGACCAGTACAACGCCGGCCTGCTTTTCTTCCTCATCCAACACGGAGTACGAAGAAGCAAGGGGTTCCAGGATGATATCCGCCACCTGGTATCCGGCACGTTCCACACAGCGGTAAATGTTTTTTGCGGCCGATACCAAACCCGTGATAATATGAACCTCGGCTTCCATCCTCATTCCACTCATCCCAACCGGGTCGTTGATACCGTCTTGTCCATCAACCACAAACTCTTGCGGAATCACATGCAGGATCTGCTGATCGGTGGGGAGCATTATCCGCTGGCAGTCTTCCAGTAACCGTTCTACGTCTTGTCCGGTAATTTCATTATCGCGGTTATTAATAGTAATAACCCCTTTACTGCGCATGCTGCGGATATGATCACCGGCAATACCCACATTTACCGAATTCACCTGGATGCCGGATGCAAGTTCAGCCTGAGCAATCGCATCTTTTATGGCATTGACGGTTTTGTCGATATTAACGACTACCCCGCGGTTTAGCCCTTCGCTGAGAGCCTTTCCTACGCCTAGTATATTAATGCGCTCCTGCTCGTCGATGGAAGCAACGATGGCGCAGATTTTTGTGGTCCCGATGTCGAGACCTACCATAATATGTTCATGTTCTGCCATGGCGGTAATGTTTTGTAATGATTGCTAATTGATTAAACCGGTTTATACGGTGTTGACTGGGTCCTTGTCGTTCTGCCGCATGAGGTTCCGGGTACAGCGCGACCGGAACACGGATAGTACGTTGATGAGATCCAATACTTTTATAATTGATCATAGACTCACCTCTTTGGTTACAACCTGGTTTGTGAATCGTAAATCGACCTGTTGCATGGATTGGATTCCTTTCTCCCGGATAACCTGGGTATAAAATGCTTTCCAGTTATCCAGTTTCACATCAAATTCTCCACGTCCGAAAAGGAGCTTAACTCCATGTTCATGGCTAAGTGCGACTACACCATGTTTAGGATCGAACACCGTTTCACTGATGGTAACCCAGCCGAAGGTTTGTTCCCGGGCTGCGACCAGGAAATCACGTATTTCAATAAAATCAGACCGGGTCAGGGTATCGCCCGGAGAAGCTGAGAACCCATATACCAGGGGTAGGTCCATAGGATGTGCCGGAGAAACAGGCATAACCACCCCTTCGTTATCCACCCAGGCACGTTTGATGCCATCCAATACCAATGCGAGAGGAATTCGTTCAGTAATTTGCAGTTCAAGATCCCCATTGGGCTCAACAAACGGGATGACTTTTCTTATATAAGGCAAGGTTTTCAGATCTTTGACAAGAGCATCCAGGTCTACGCTGTCGGGGTTGGTACCTTCGGGGATACGAATGGAATCCATTACATCTTGCTGTGCAGTAAGCTGGGTACCCAGGATACGTACCTCACCTACATGCACCGTTTGCTGCCAATACATAGAAGCTATAACCGAGATCCCGATGACCAGTCCCAGTGCTGTAGCCCAGGGAATCATTCGTTTAACCGATACGCTATGTTCCTGTGATGAACTCAAGATGTGTGGTTTGGGGTGTAGGTTCCGCTTTCCAGTTCAGTAATAAATCCATCTCCAAATTTGTAGATATCGCCGGCTCCCATGGTGATAATGATGTCGCCCGGTTCGGCCAATTCCTTCAGTTTTTTGGTGATTTCCTCTTTGTTCTCCACATAATGGACGTGTTTGTGTCCGTATTGAGTAGCCGTATCCGCAATCAGTTTTCCGGTAACCCCTTCGATCGGTGCTTCCCGGGATGGGTATACATCGGTAATGACCAATACTTCCGCATCAAAGAAGGAGAGTCCGAATTCTTTGTATAACTCCTGGGTACGTGAATACAGATGGGGTTGAAATACAGCCATTACTCTCCGGTCGGGCCAGCCTTTACGTGCGGCATTTAAGGTAGCCTGAACCTCTGTGGGATGATGAGCATAGTCATCAATCACCATGACGCCATTATTGTATTTAAGCTGAAACCGTCGAAAAACACCGGTGAATTGCTCGATCCCCGACTTGATGTTTTTAAACGTGATATCCAATTCCAGACCTGTGGCAATAGCGGCCAGTGCATTCAATACATTATGCTCGCCAGGGGCCTTAAGGGTTATCACACCTAATTTTTCCCCATCGTGTAATACCGTGAATGTACTGGTAAACTTATCCATACGAATATCGACCGCACGAATCGATGCCTGGGGGGTAAACCCATATGAAATAATTCTACGCTCCAGTAGCGGCAGGATGCTTCGTACATTTTGATCGTCAAGACAAACGATCACTGCTCCGTAAAACGGAACCTTATTTGCGTAATCAATAAACGCCTGCTTTACATCCTCCAGATCGCTGTAGATGTCGAGGTGTTCAGCTTCGATGTTGGTAATAATGGCAATAGAAGGGGTAAGCCGGAGAAAAGTCCGGTCAAATTCATCGGCTTCTACTACAATCAGATCACCCTTGCCTACCACCGCATTTGTTTTATCAAAGCTATGGACTTTACCACCCACCATAATGGTTGGATCGTAGTTTCCCTGTTGGGTAACGTGGCCTACCATGGTAGTGGTGGTGGTTTTGCCATGGGTGCCAGCCACTCCGACTCCGTATTTCATACGCATGAGTTCGGCCAGCATTTCCGCTCTTTTAATCGTGGGAATGCGCTTTTCGAGGGCTGCTTTTGTTTCTTCGTTTTCTTCAGCCTTCACGGCGCTGGTATAAACGACAACGTCGGCTCCGTCTATATGATCGGCATGATGTCCCTGGTGTACCACAGCCCCCAGTTCTTCCAGGCGCTTTGTTGTATCACTGATGGCTCCATCCGAACCGGTAACCTTATACCCACGATGGAGCAGGATTTCAGCCATTCCGCTCATCCCGATTCCACCAATTCCTACCATATGAATGTGGCTGGTGCGACCAAATACAGGTTGGGTTTGAATACGGCTTTCCATTAGTTATTACGGGTTTGGGCCAGGGTTAAGATTTCTTGTGCTATCGTTTTAGCAGCGTCGGGCTTGGCTAATGTTCGGGCAGCTTCGCTCATTGCTTCTAACTGTTGTGCATCGGTTATATACTGATGCACCATCTCCGACAGTTTTACATTAGCGTCCCGATCCACCAACAAGGCAGATGCTCCGGCATCTTCCATGGCCCGTGCATTTTGGGTTTGATGATCGCCGGCTACATACGGGGAGGGGATCAATATGCTGGGCTTGCCGATATTCATGAATTCGGAACAGGAACTGGCTCCGGCACGGCTAACCACTAAATCGGAAGCAGCATAGGCGTGGGGCATATTGTGAATAAACTCCGTTAATCGCAGACGGGGATATTGCTTCTCATCAACCGATGCTCTCATCCCGGAGATATACCTGGAACCGCACTGCCAAATTAGCTGCAGATTTTGGTTGTGATGCAATTCATCCAGGTTATCCCGTACCGCCTCATTGATCGATTTAGCTCCACCACTTCCTCCCATAACCAGTAACGTGGGGTTGTCAGGGTTGAATCCAAAGGCATCTAAGCCTTCAGAACGGGGCATGGTAGCAAGAGCAGACCGGGTGGGGTTACCTGAAAGTTCAATGTTTCCTCCGGGGAAAAACCGGGCCGCTTCCTTAAATGCAGTGAATATTTTCGTGGCTTTTTTAGCCAGCAATCGGTTCGTTACACCAGGCAGGCTATTCTGCTCCTGGATCACAACGGGGATATTCATTTGTTGAGCAATCCAACCCACCGGGCCAGCCACATATCCGCCGCAGGAAACCACAACATCCGGTTTGAATGCCCGAATCATATTCCAGCTTTGAACCATGCTGGTCAAAAGCTTCACCGGGAACAACAGGTTTTTGGCGGTTAGCCGTCGGTGAAATCCGCTGATCCAGATATTGCTGATCGGGTATCCTGCTTTTGGGACGGCTTCCCATTCCATGTGATTTCGGGTACCGGCAAAAAGGAGTTCGATATCGGGATGCATAGAACGGAGCGCATCCGCAATGGCAATAGCCGGGTACACATGTCCACCGGTGCCACCTGCAGCTAATAAAACACGTGCTTTATCCGACATACAGTGCCCTCCGGTCCCGGTTATGTTTCGAGATATTGAGCAGAATGCCAACCATCAAGCCAGTAAACAGCATGTTGGTGCCACCATAGCTGACAAAAGGCATAGGTAGCCCGGTAACCGGTAGCAAACCACTGGCAACGGCCGCATTTACAAATCCATAGAGCACAATAGTAAGTGTGCACGAAATGGCTAATAGCATACCCAGGGTGTCTTCCGCCTTTCGCGAAATGTATACAATGCCCCGGATCAGGATCAGTGTAAATACCAGGATCAATGCCATAGCTCCAATCGCCCCGTATTCTTCGGCGATAATCGCAAAAATGAAGTCGTTATAGGCGGCTGGCAGAAAATCACGCTGGGTACTTTTCCCGATGCCCACACCAGTAAGCTTGCCCTGGGCAATGGCAATTTGAGCCTGCTGGGCCTGAAAACCCGCCCCGTGGAGCAACTCCTCCGATTCAATATCCTTGATTTGATGGATGTATTGTTCTACCCGGCTTTGGCGTGCTTCCGATCTGCTTAACAGCACGCTGCCTCCTAAAATAGCTACTACAAGCAGTACCCCGATTTGAGTGAAGCTGGCTCTCCCGATGAACATAACCACCAGACAAATAGCCATTAATAATCCCGCACTGCTAAAATCTTCCAACCCGATAAGACCACAGGTAACCAATACCCAAAACATGATGGGTAAAAACGTTTTGCCAAAGTCTTTGATGTATTCCTGTTTTTCACTGAGCAGCACGCATACATGAACCAGAAGGGCTACCGTAGCCACGGTAGACGGCTGAAAGGTAAATCCGGCTACATTAAGCCATCGTTTGGCACCATGTAATTCAATACCAAAGGGAAAGATGGCTATTAACAGAATCCAGCTTAGGACGATACCCAGCCGGCTAAACCGTGCCAGAGTATGATAATTGATTTTAGAGGCAATGAGCATAACGATGAAGGCAATACCCAACTTTATGATATGCTCGATTACGAAATTCCAGGCCGTTGTCGATTTCAACTCCGCAAAAAAGGCGCTGGAGGAATACACAGCCAACACACCAAACACCATAAGCAGGATCACAGACATAAGTACAAAGCGATCACTACCCTGGGCACGGGTATCCACATCTTCGGGACTGGTACCCATGATGTTTGAAAAATTGCTATGTGGGCTGGTATAGATCAAAATTATAGCTTGTATACTTCTTCTTTGAAGATGTGTCCCCGGTGTTCGTAGTTGTCAAACATATCGAAGGAAGAACAGGCCGGGCTAAGCAGGACCACTTCTCCTTTTCGGGCTGCTTTTTGGGCCATGCGTACCGCACCTCCCATCGTTTCTGCACGTTTAAAGTCTAACGTAATTTGTCCCAACTGCTCTTCAATACGGTCTTTAGATTCACCCAGAGCAATGATCGTATGCACTTTTTCTTTGATGAGTGGCATTAACTCGGCGTAATCGTTGCCTTTATCCCGTCCACCCATAATCAGGGTCAGAGGAACGGAAATACTGTCTAAGGCAAACCAAACCGCGTTCACATTGGTAGCTTTACTATCGTTAATGTATCGGACCCCATCTACCTGTCGCACCCGTTCCAGGCGATGTTCTACTCCTTCAAAGGTCTGGAGGCTTTCGCGGATGCGATCGTTTTTTATTTCAGCAGCCCGGGCTGCCAGCGCAACGGCAAGTCCGTTATTCAGATTATGCCGTCCTCCCAAAGCAAGTTCTTGAATAGGCATGAGGTGTTCCTCAGTATTATTGAATTTGAAGATGATATGTTGATCGCGTACAAAAGCTCCCTGGGGTACTTCTCTTTGATTCGAGAACGCCCAGCAGACCGGAGCAGATTCTTGCTTAATAAGGTGTTCTACATGGGGTTGAATAACGGGATCATCATAGTTGTAGATGAACCAGTTATCCGAAGTTTGATTTTCGGTAATGCGAAATTTTGCTGCCGCATACGCCATGAAATCCTGATTATACCGGTCGAGGTGATCGGGCGTGATGTTCAGAATCATGCTTATGGAAGGCTGGAAGTCATGAATATGATCCAGTTGAAAGCTGCTCACTTCCAGCACATAATCTCCAACATCCTGATCGGATACATCTGAGAAAGCCGTACCGATGTTACCAGCGGTTGCATGCCGTACGTTAGCTGTGTCCCACACATGATCCACCCAGCTTGTTACCGTCGTTTTACCATTAGAACCAGTTATGGCAACCATCCGATTGTTGGTAAACCAACTGGCCGTCTCAACTTCTGAATACACCTCTTTCTGGTTCGATAAGTACCATTGTACAAGAGAGGCTTCGGTCGGTACTCCGGGACTCACCACTGCAAACGCACCTTCTTTTGCACGATCGGTATGGCCATATTCTTCAAAGGCAATGCCTTGAGCAGTCAGTTCCTGTTTGGCCGGGGCTGTTATTGCTCCTGCATCACTTACAAATACCGATGCACCTTGCCGCTTCAGCAATTTAGCCGCTGCCAGTCCGCTTCGTGCAGCTCCGATGATGACAATATGTTGATTGATAATATCTCTCATCGGAATTTCAATGTTAACAGGCTGACAATGCCCAGCATGACCGAGATAATCCAGAAGCGAACAACAATCTTCTGTTCCGACCATCCTTTCTTTTCAAAGTGATGGTGGATTGGAGCCATCAGAAACACTCGACGCCCCTCGCCATACTTCTTTTTGGTGTATTTGAAGTAGGTTGTTTGAATGATGACGGATATGGTCTCAAAAAAGAATACTCCGCAGATAAAGGGAAGCAGTAATTCTTTATGAAGCATTAAAGCGAGTGCACCGAACGCTCCACCCAGGGCCAGAGAGCCGGTATCGCCCATAAATACGGATGCAGGATTGGTATTGTACCATAAGAATCCCATACAGGCGCCAATTAAGGAAGCACAAAAAATGGTGAGTTCCCCGGCTCCGGGTAAAAACAGGATGTTGAGGAATTCTGAATAATCGAACCGGCCCGAAACGTAGGCAAAAATAGCAAACACAAATCCACACACAATAGAAATGCCTGAAGCGAGTCCGTCCAGTCCATCGGTTAAGTTGGTGGCATTACTTACCGCTGTGATGATAAACACAGCAACGGGCAGGTAGATCACCCATCCTAACGATTCTCCAAAAAAGGCATAATTGATGTTCACATTCTTCAGAAATGGAACTGTTGAAATGGTGTTGAAGTCCTGAAATTCCGGGTGAAAGTATAAAGTAGCTCCTACGACAAGCCCTACAATTACCTGTCCGGCAACCTTAAACCGACCTGCAAGTCCACTTTTATCTTTTTTCACCACTTTGATGTAATCATCCAAAAATCCTACCAGTCCAAGGGCCAGCATCGTGAACACGATCAGCCATCCATAAATGCTGCTCATTTGGATGAATAGCACCGATGGAATAATGGTCGCTGCTAAAATGATGACTCCGCCCATTGTGGGTGTGGAGCGCTTCGCAAGGTGATGATCAAGACCTATCCCTTCCCGGATCACCTCTTTCATTTGCAGATTTTCCAGCCACTGGATCACCCGGCGACCAATAATCAAACTGATGAAGATGGAAGTAACCGACGCGAGTCCAACCCGGGTGGTAATGTAGGCAAAGGCCCCCGCTCCGGGGGTTTGAAAATTAGCCTCTAACCATGCAAACAGTTCGTATAGCATCAGAGCTCCCCTTTTAGCTTGCGTTCAAGAGTCTGTCTGGCAATTTCACGGTCATCAAATGGGAGGCGCTCTCCATGTACTTCCTGATAGTCTTCATGCCCTTTTCCGGCAATGAGTACAATTTCTTTAGGGGTGGCCATAGCAATAGCCCGCTCGATGGCTTCTTTCCGGTCTGTGATGGTGATCACTTTATCCTGAGAGTCAAAACCGGCCAGAATATCTTGGATGATGGCATCAGGATCTTCTGTTCGCGGATTATCACTCGTCACGATCACATGTTGAGCCCGTTGTGCTGCCTGGGCCATTTTAGGGCGTTTGGCAGCATCACGGTCGCCTCCGGCTCCAAAAACAACCACTACGCTTTGGTCGTGAAGCCGGGCTTCAAGTAAGGTGTCGATTACATTTTGAAGGGCATCGGGTGTATGAGCATAGTCAACAATTACGGTAGGGAGTTCCTCTCCCGGAACCCGGATTTGCTCCATTCGCCCGGCAGCCCCGGTAGCCTGTTCAAAACCACGTGTAATCTGCTCTTTGGTCAATCCAATAGACTTTGCGATTAATGCAGCCATGGCAACGTTATATGCATTAAAGTTGCCCACAAGGCGGGAGTGTATGCGGATACCGTCAACCACGACTTCCTGGCCCTGTGCTGAACTGGAGAGGATATGAGCGCTGCCATCTTCAAAAGAAAGGGATACGACAGAAGCCTCACAGTCTGTGATCATAGCCTGCCCGAATTCATTGTCCATATTAACCACGGCCGTAGAAGAAGGGGTGAGGCTATCGAACAGTTTTTTCTTTGCCTTCACATAGTTTTCGAGGGTATCGTGATAATCGAGGTGGTCGTGGCTGATATTCGTAAATCCACCCACGGCAAATGAGATGCCATTTACGCGAAACTGATCCAGTGCATGAGAAGAAACCTCCATAACCAGGAATTCTGAACCGGCATCAACCATAGCGCGCATATCGGCTGCAAGTTCCACCGGGTCTGCGGTGGTAAGCTTGCTTTCAAACTCCTGATCCAGGATACGTTTACTAACGGTTCCCAACAGAGACGCGGGTTTTCCTGCTGCTTGTAACAACTGATAGACCAGGGTGGCACAGGTGGTTTTCCCATTAGTGCCGGTAATACCCACTATAGTCAGTTGTTCTGCCGGGTTTCCCTGAAAAGCCTGCGCAAGGGGACCCACCAGAGTGCGGGTGTCTTCCACCTCAATCACACAAACATCCGAATCGGTATAAAAAGACTCTTCTACTACCAGCACAGATGCTTCCCGGGCAATGGCATCTTCCAAAAAGATATGTCCGTCTACTTCATGCCCACGAACAGCAATAAACACACTCCCTTTCCCAACCTGGCGCGAATCCTGCGTGAAGTGAGTTAGCTCACCTTGCGGCTTGAATCTGGATACTTCCAGTGGATTGATGAGTTCTATGAGTTGATGAATGTTCACTTTTTTCGTGCTTCGCTGAGTTGGTGTAACGATTTGGCTTTTCCACGGATCGTAATAGTGCCTCCTTTTCGCATGTTGGCATGGGCCAATGGAAATTGAGCGAATACGGTCCCGGAGCCAATAACTTCTGATGTAAGTCCGGCCTGAGATAACGTAGCAAGAGCTCTTCGTATGCTCATGCCCCGAACATCCGGAACGGACACGAATGTGGTCTTGGAGTCGTCCTCTTGTACTGCAACCGAAGAGGCGGAGAGTACCATCTGGATGTGTTCTCCCTGGATGAGCGTATCTCCGGGAGCCGGACTTTGTTCCCCGACAACGGCGCCTAAGCCTTCAAATTCAAAAGGGAACATTAACTGGTCTAAAAGTGCAGTAGCTTCCTCTTTGGGTAGCCCCAGTACGGATGGTACCCGTGTAATATGCTCCCGGGGCTCGTCGGCTTGTTGGATATTGCGTCGGATGTCGTCATCCAGTCCGGCTATGCGATTCGCGACTTCTCTGAAAATAGGTGCTGCAACCACACCACCGTACCCACTGGTTCGGGGATCGTCCAGTAAAATATAGATCACGTATTTGGGGTCTTCTACCGGGAAGAAGCCTGCGAACGAACCACGATATCGGTTTTCATACCGACCGTTTACCACCTTTTTTGCTGTACCTGTTTTTCCGGCAATACGAAGACCGTCAATCATTGCATAATCTCCCGTTCCCGAGTCGCTGACTACACTTTCAAAAACAGGTAATAACTTCTTGATGGTACTCGGTTTTGCAATTCTTCGGATTTCATCAGGCTCGTTCTTTTTGACTACAACTCCGTTTTCATCTTCAATACGATCAACCATATACGGCCGCATCATTTGTCCGTTGTTAGCGAAGGCTGCATATGCCTGTGCAATCTGGATGGGAGTAGTCAGCATCTCATATCCATGAGCCATCCATGGCAGGGTTACCAGACTCCAATCGTATGGCTTAGCCAAGCGACCACTCTGTTCTCCAAACAAGTCAATATTCGTTTCGGAGCCGAATCCCATGTTTCGGGCATATTGATAAAACGCCTTTGGTTTCATGCGCATGGCAATTTCGGCAGTCGCAATATTCGAAGACTTCTGAATAACCTCCTGAAAGGTCATATTGCCCAGCGGGTCATGATCCCGTAAAGCAAGCCCGTGTATTTCGGTAATTCCGGATTCCGGAGTTTCAAACACCTCTTCAAATGTGACGGCATTTTGTTCTACTGCTGCGATGGCCGTTACCAGTTTAATGGTCGAACCGGGCTCAATCATGTCTGAAATCGCAAAATTTCGCCGGTTTTCATCCTCCGACTGCCCCGGGAAATTGGGATCAAACGTAGGGTAGTTGGCCAGGGCTTTGATTGCTCCCGTCTTGGGGTCCATCACAATACCTGTTCCGTAAGCGGCAAGGTGTTTTTCTACCCCTTTTTGCAGTTCATCCTCCAGGATGGCTTGTATGTAGGCATCGATGGTGGTATGGAGCGCATATCCCTGCTGAGGCTGTTTCCGGGGTGCCCCCACGTAGGAAAAGGTGCGCCGAAGAGGATCTCTTCGTACCTGACGTTCTCCGGGAATTCCTCGTAATTCTTCGTCATAATAGGCTTCAAGGCCAATACGGCCCTTAAGTTCGTGGTTAACAAAACCCAGGTTATGTGCTGCTAACGACCCAAAGGTATATTTACGCCGGTAATTCTCTTCCAGAATAGTGCCCTTAAGACCCATCGCTTTGATTTCGTCACCAGCATATCCGGGAATATTCTTAGCCAGTACAATATATCTGGAGCGTTGAGGAGCTTTTTGAACTTTAGTCCGGTAATACGACTCCGGTTCTTGCGTAAGATCAGCCAGGCGCTGAATTAAGGAATCAACATCAGTAGGTTCCACGCCAGGAGCCTTAGGATCGTAGGCCAGTTTGTATTCAATAGTATGAGTGGCTAATAGCGTGCCATTGGCGTCATAGATGTTACCCCGTTGAGCCGGAATGGGTATCCATTCAATAGCCTGTTGTTGGTGTAGCGCACGCAGGCCATCGCCCTCCCAGAAATTGATCCGGATAATCTGGAACGCAAGTGCACACGGTAATAACAGCAGAAGGCCCAGAATCAGGAACATTCGGCTTAGTATAGCAGACCGGCTATCCATCAATTCTCCTTAACGATGATTACTTCGTCAGCCGGGCCACCGTTTATAAATCCTTGTTCGGCCGCTTTATCGTAGATATCGGCCGGACCAACCATGCGATTATACTGTAATCGCAATGCATCATGCTGTCTGCGGGCCCGGTTATATTCCCGTTCCATTTGCTGCACTTCCAGCAATAACTGTTGTGTAGCAAATACATGCGTGAGATACATAAATCCAAAAATGCCAACCACACAGGCGAGAAGGATAACTTTACCCGGAGAAAACGCATTCGTAACCTGTTTTGCCGAAGCTTTGACGGATGCACGTCTCGGTTTTTCTTCCTCAAAAGGTAATTCTGCATCCGGTTTGGGAACCTTTCGCAGGTTTGGTCGGATATCGTGCTTTTTAAGTGGGGATTGAACCATCATGATGCCACCTCCACTTTTTCAGCAATGCGTAGTTTTGCGCTTCGTGCTGCCGGATTCCGGTCAATTTCCTCAGGCCCGGGTACAATGATCTGTCGGTTCACCTGTCGGATGGGGGAGATCACGTTCCCGTAAAAATCTTTTTCGATGGTACCCTCCAGGTTACCGGCTTTAAAAAAACGTTTTACCAGCCGATCTTCCAGTGAATGATAGGACATAACCACCAGCCGGCCACCGGGCGCCAAGACATCCAGAGATTGCTGGAGTACGTTTTTAAGCATATCCAATTCTCTATTCACCTCAATCCGGATCCCCTGAAATACACGGGCCAGTGACTTCACCAAAAACTTAGGATTAACGGCCCCTGAGACCACTTTACGCAATTCTAAGGTCGTTTCTATTGGTCGGGCCTCAATAACAGCCCGTGCAATTTGACGGCTTTGGCGTTCTTCCCCATAATGGAAGATAAGATCACGAAGGGCCTCATAATCGTACTCGTTCACCACCTGGTAAGCAGAAACTCCGGAGAGGTTACCCATGCGCATATCCAAAGGACCTTCTTCCTGGAAAGAGAATCCACGGTCGCCTGCTTTAAGTTGATGGGTGGAAACTCCGAGATCGAGCAAAATGCCGTTTATGGTACCATGGGTGGATGTCGGTAACAGCGTAGATAAATAACCAAAGTTTCCTTTAATAGGATGGAAACGGTCGTCGTCGCCTATGCGTGTACGGGAAGCCGCAAGGGCTTGGTCATCCTGATCGATAGCATATAAGGTACCCTCTGGTCCGAGCTGAGAAAGTATGGCGGCGGAGTGCCCCCCGCCGCCAAGGGTACCGTCTGTATATGTTCCGTCAGGAATGATGGAAAGTCCATCCAGGCATTCAGAAAGCATGACTGGAATGTGTTCGTGATATGTTGCAGCCATCTCAAGCACCATGGTTTTCGAGGTTGCCGCCTAATACCGATTCAAAAATATCATCGAGAGCCTCATCGTCCATATCCGCATCCATGGCCTCCAGCTCTTCGGGGCTCCATATCTCGATGTAGTTGCCGACACCAACAAATACAGCGCGGGTATTCAACTGAGCATAGCTCATATGGTCGGCAGGAATAGCAATTCGGTTTTGTTTATCGAGTAAAGCATCTTCAGCAAACCGCAAAAACGTTCGTTTTACGATACGTGCATTGCGCGAAAAGCTGTTCGCTTTCGAAAAAGCCTCTTCCACTTTACCCCACTCTTCTTCCGTATATAGATAGAGGCAGGTTTCACGACCCCGTACAATGACAAACCGGTCCTGAGCAGCACCCGAAAGGAGCTTGCGTAGTTTAGCGGGAAATGCAACTCGGCCTTTCTCGTCTATACTATGCTCGTATTGACCTTTAAAACTATGCACGTCGCCTGTGTGCGTTGTAGATGATTGCTAATTTTTATTCAATGGATGGGAATGTTGCTGAGCCTGAATCCACCCGATTGCTAATTTCGTTAGGTTGGTTAGGCACGAAAGGAGATATTCCCACTATCTCCCACTTCTCACCACAATGTACCCTTATTGATCTAAAAATGTCAAGAAAATTGTTTCGCGGTGTTAAATGTTAATGCCGCTAATACATGCTAGTCTTTGTTTTAAGGATATAAACGGGTATTTATAGCTTTTTTCCTATGCATGAAAAGGAGGGTGGGTGAGAGTGGGGAAGTATTAACTCCCGGGTTAGAACCTTAACCCTATAGCGTCAAAAACTCCAGACACTCCTTTAAATATCGATCTCTGTCTTTGAGAATGGCTAAGGCGTGTCTTGCATTGGGATATACGGAAATGGTAGCCAGACAAGGAGCGGCTTCCCGGAATCGCTCAGCCATAGCTTCAGGAGTATAGATATCGGAGTCGGAGGTGATGAGTAGTATGGCTTTTAATCCCCTGGACCGGGCTACATGTTGTTCAAAGTTGGTGTAGGTTTTGTAATGAGGGAGCAGGGTAAACAGTAAACGAAGTACGCGATAGGGGGTGGGGAAGTGTTTCCAGAATTCCAGCAAATTAACCGGGGAGCTTTCCAGGATCATGTATTCAAAGGGATGATCGGACAGATGTGCAACCGCGCTCCCCCAATTTGAGCCAAAGGATACCCCATGATACACAAACGTTGTGTCGGGATATGCACGTTGAGCCATTTCCAGAACGGCAACCAGATCCCAGTGAAACCGAAAACTTCCCAATGAGCTTTCTCCAAATCCATTAAAATCGAACAGTACGACATTAAACCCCTGGTCGAGAAGATACTGAGCGTATCTGGTTTTAAGGAAGTCGCCTTTGGCTGGTTTTCCCATGGAATGTCCCAGGATTACCGTCCGGGAAGGGTCAGCGCCATTCCCCTTTTGATGCCACACCGATATGGTACCCCCAGACCTGCTTTTTAACCGACTCTTTTTCCAGTGGGAGGTTTCTTCCTCGGAAAGAGGATTTTTCCACGGAACCATAAACCGACCGAAGAAGGGGGCTTTTAACAGGCGATAAAGTAGCATCACAAAACATACTGCTTAAACGACCTAACATATGTTAGTAAATGCTGGCTCGTATTCTGCTCAGGCTTTCCGGGTGAATTCCGAGGTATTTCGCGATTTTTTTGGAGGATAGCTGTTGAATGAGCTCAGGATTGTTATCGAGCAGCGATTGATACCGTTCTTTAGCGGTTTGCATTAAAAACGATTTTTCCCGTTCTATTCTTTTCAGGTATAGCTGTTCGGTGGCAACCCGCGCTATTTGATTCATCAGTAGTGAACTGGAGTATAAGCTACGAATCTCATCCCAGTCCAAAACCAGAACCTGGCAGTCGGTTAACCCGATGATCTCAACATCGGAGGGCTGATTGGAAAGCAACGAGGAATACGCTCCAAAAAAAGTACCTTCGGTGAAGAAATCGATGATTTTATGGGGGCGGTTTAATTGGGAGTAGTTCACTTCAATGATCCCTTGCTCCAGGAAGTAACAGATGTTTTCTTCCTGGAAGTAATGAACAAATACATGGCTTTTCGGCATGTATTCCCGGGCAAATGAAAACGGGAGGTCGTTTTCAGATTCAACCCGGATAGTTAACAGCTCATAAATGTAGGATCGGATATCCTTCACCAGTTAATCGCTTTTCCATCTCTGAAAAACCCGCCTGTTGGGCCATCATCCGGTAAGGTAGCTGCCCAGACAATACCCGAGGCGCCTTCTTCCACACTACGGGGTGCGGCTTGTCCGCCCATATCGGTGCGTACCCAGCCCGGGCACACCGAGTTAACCAGGATCTGATCCGCTTTCAGCTCAGCCGCTAGCTGTAGCGTCAACACATTCATAGCGGCCTTACTGGCCGAATAGGCGGGTGTTCCGGGCGACATATCAGTCAGAGAACCGGCGCCGCTACTCACATTTACCAGACGTCCGTGATCACTTTTTCTAAGCAGTGGAATTAACGCAACCGCTACTTTCCAGGCGCCCAGGTAATTGGTTTCGGTAGCTTCCTGAACGATGGTCCAATCCGGATTTACCGCTCTGTTGCCCATATCATAGTGTACACCAGCGTTGTTAATGAGCACATCCAACCGCCCGAAGGTGGTTTCCAGGAAAGCACCCAGTTGTTTTGCACTTTCGATATCGGTTACATCCAAATGGTGATAGTGTACATCGTATCCTTTTGACCTGAGTTCTTTTACGACAGCTTCCCCTTTTTCCTGGCGCCGACCCGTTAGCACCACGGTATAGTTTTGTTTAGCAAGTTGGGTAACGGTTTCGAGCCCGAGACCTCGATAAGCCCCTGTTACAACAGCAGTTTTATCAGACATGAGTATGAGTTGGTTATGGTTAGCTACGAAAATAAAAAACGGGGAGCGTTTTCCCCGTTTAAATCTTACGCAGTATCAACAATCAGTATTAATCAAATGTGGTAGATACAGCCACGGGTCTCCATCGTTCCAGTTCGATGATCAAGTGCTCGCTATGGGCTTTAACCGCTTCTACCGAGTCTTCGCCCAGCTGTAGACGGAGTGGTGTTTCATCACTCTTCAAAGCCGTATCGATTGCGGCAGCGGCTTTAGCCGGATCTCCAGGCTGAGTGCCATCCATGTTGCGCGCAAAAGCCCGGGTACCACCCACAATGTCGTCATATTCTTCGATGACGGGCATATGTTTAAGGGCACTTCCTGCGAATTCCGTACGAAAGGCTCCGGGTTCCACAATCAACACGTCAACTCCAAATGGTTTCATTTCCTGCGCTAAAGCCTCGGAAGCTCCTTCCAGTGCAAATTTAGAAGCAGAATACGCGCTGAATCCACCAAAACTCATGACTCCGCCCATACTGCTGATATTCACAACCGCTCCTTTACGTTGCTTGCGCAGTACGGGAAGTATAGCTTGGGTCATCGACCAGGCTCCGAAAAAATTGGTTTCCATTACCTGTCGTAGTTCTTGTTCCGGAGTTTCCTCTAACGCTCCCACTATTCCATAACCGGCATTATTGAACAGGACATCAATGCAACCAAAATGTTCAAGAGCGGCGCTCGCAGCTCCTTCAATCTGGTTCGTATCCGTTACATCAAGGGATAGAGCAAGTACCTGTTCAGGTGCCGATTCGGCGAGAGTAGTTAGTCGATCCAGTCTCCGTGCTGTAGCTACGACCCGGTAGTTTTGCTGCACAGCATATTCAGCGAGGGCGAGTCCAAAACCGGAGGAAGCTCCGGTAATGAACCAAACAGGTCGGATATTGTTTTGAGTACTCATAGTCTTAGTCCTTATTGATTGAGGAGATTAAAGATGGGTTTTAAAATACCGGGCAACGTAACCTAAGGAGGTGTTTACCAACTTCGGCTGATGATAGAAATCAAGTTGACCTCCTTCCATCCAGATGAGTTCTTTTTCTCCCTTTAAATCGTTCTAGAAGGCTTGTGCTGCGGCCGGTGTGGCTGAGTTTTCTGAAGTGATGATGATCGTTGGAATGGATATGAGTTGAGCGGTTGCAACCGGACGGTAGGT
>JBCBST010000053.1:0-19485 GCA_039819115.1 Bacteroidota bacterium | reverse complement strand
AGCAGCTGGAAGGTATTTCTTCGGCTAACATATTTGACCTGCATGAAGTAAAAGGCCAGGGGTTATTTGCCAGTTCTACCTTCGATACGGTCTGTGTTGGTAGCCTGGATTTTGTAGAAAAACAATGCACAGAGCCTATCGCATCTTATGTTAATGAAAGCACTCAGTTTTCATACGCACATGTGGCTATCAGTGGGATCTACAGGGGGGCTTTTGTTATAAAAAATGAGCTTCGTGAAGGTCTGGAAGAACTCATCCAAACGCTAAAACACACGTTTAATCTCTATTTGGTTTCCGGGGATCAGCCCAGAGAGCAGGAACGCTTTGCCAAACTGTTCAACAGCAACACGCAGTTATTATTTAGTCAATCACCGGAAGACAAACTTGCCGTGGTAGAACAATTAAAGGCTACCGGAGAAGAAGTAGCTATGATTGGCGACGGATTGAATGATGCAGGAGCGCTACAGGCCAGCCAGGTTGGAATTGCCGTTTCGGATAACACCAGCTCCTTTTCTCCGGCGAGCGATGCCATTATTAATGGAAATAAGCTTAAAAAGCTCCACACGTTGATCCGATTCTCAAAAGTATCCATCCGTGTGATTCTGGCTAGCTTCGGACTGTCTTTACTATATAACATAACCGGATTAGGCTTTGCTATAACGGGGCACTTGTCGCCATTGGTTGCTGCAATTCTGATGCCTCTCAGCTCGGTAAGTGTGATGATATTCACTTCGGCTGCTACCCGGTTAGCAGCCTATAAGATGAGGTTACAAGTATGGGAGTAATCATCGTGTTAATAGCCTTTAGCCTGGTTGTAGCCCTTGGCTTTTTAGGGGCTTTCTTTTGGGCTGTAAAATCGGGTCAGTTCGAAGATGCATATACGCCTTCCATGCGTATGCTTTTCGATGAAAAAAACTCTTCACAAAAAATAAAACAAGAACAAAAACGGGATAAGTGATGTCTTTAGACACTTTTCACTATGACAATAAAATAGTACGAAACTTCGGTATCGCTACTATGATTTGGGGTATTATCGGATTTCTGGTTGGCCTGATCGTGGCCCTGAAATTCATTTTCCCCGAATTCCTGGGATCGATGGCCGAGTTATCGTTCGGTCGGTTGAGACCACTACACACGAACGCGGTTATTTTTGCTTTTGCGGGTAACGCCATTTTTTATGGGGTGTATTACTCGCTTCCAAGGCTTTGTAAAACACCGATGTGGAGTAAACGCCTGAGTGAACTCCATTTCTGGGGATGGCAGGCCATTATCGTTTCCGCGGTATTAACCCTTCCTTTTGGCATCACGACCAGTAAAGAATATGCCGAACTGGAATGGCCTATCGACTTAGCCATTACTCTGATTTGGGTGGTCTTTGGGCTGAACATGATTATGACCATCATGAAGCGAAGGGAAAAGCATATCTATGTTGCCATATGGTTTTACATCGCCACGTTTGTAACCGTAGCTGTATTGCATGTGGTTAACTCTTTTGAAGTACCTGCAACGTTTCTGAAGAGTTATTCTCTGTATGCCGGTGTTCAGGATGCACTGGTTCAATGGTGGTACGGACATAACGCCGTTGCATTCTTCTTAACCACGCCGTTTTTGGGCATTATGTATTACTTCATCCCGAAAGCAGCAAACCGCCCGATCTTCTCCTATCGCTTATCTATTGTCCATTTCTGGTCACTCATATTTATTTATATCTGGGCAGGTCCACACCACTTGTTGTACACCGCACTTCCTGGCTGGGCTCAAGCTTTGGGCACCGTATTCAGCTTAATGCTGATTGCTCCTTCCTGGGGAGGTATGCTGAATGGTCTGCTTACCCTTCGTGGAGCATGGGATACCGTTCGGGAAAGCCCGGTACTTAAATTCCTGGTTGTAGGGGTTACATCATATGGCATGGTAACCTTCGAAGGACCTATGCTGTCTATCGCTAATGTAAATGCTATTGCGCACTATTCTGATTATATCATCGGGCACGTACACAATGGCGCCCTGATGTGGAATGGCGGACTCACCTTTGCCATGCTGTACTACATCACCCCTCGTATTTATGAAACTAAATTGTACTCACTAAAGCTGGCAAATATCCATTTCTGGTTTGCCACACTTGGTGCCATATTCTATGTAATACCCATGTATTGGGGTGGTATCACACAGAGCCTGATGTGGAAACAATTTACTGCGGAAGGATTCCTTCAGTATCCAAACTTCCTTGAAACTGTTACCCAGATTATGCCTATGTATGCGCTCCGCGCAGTTGGTGGCGCCTTATTTATTGTAGGTGCATGTGTTGGGGTATACAACCTGGTTAAAACTGCATTCAGCGGTTCGCTCGTTGCTGAAGAAGAAGCACAAGCTCCTGCCGTAATCGACCCGGCTGCAGGTCACAAAGAAAAGTGGCACCGTCGCCTGGAAGGTCGTCCACTTCAGTTTACCCTGCTCGTGCTTATTGCTATCCTGATTGGTGGTGTTGTAGAGTATATGCCTACCGCCTTAATCGAATCGAATATCCCCACTATCGAAAGTGTGCAGCCATATACCGCACTTGAGATCGAGGGAAGGGATATCTATATCTCGGAAGGGTGTAATAACTGCCACTCTCAAATGATTCGCCCATTCCGGTCGGAAACCGAACGCTATGGTGAATATTCAAAAGCGGGTGAATTTGTATATGACCATCCCTTCTTGTGGGGATCTAAGCGAACGGGGCCCGATCTGCATCGGATCGGTGGTAAATACCCCGACTCCTGGCATATACGTCACATGTACGATCCCAATACAACGTCTCCAGGTTCCATCATGCCTGCCTATCCCTGGCTCTTTAAGCAGGATATGGATAAAAACTCCATTGGAAAGCGTGTCAATGCCCTTCGTGCGGTTGGGGTTCCATACTCGGCCCGATACCCGGATTACGCACTGGAAGATATGGAAGCACAGGCACAGCGCATTGTTTCTGATCTGAAAGCAAACGGGTTTGGAACCATAGATGGCATTGAAATTACCGAAGACAAAAAGATTGTAGCCCTTATTGCATATCTGCAACGTCTCGGTATCGATATCAAAGGAGGAAATGATCCGTTCGCGGACCTTCCATCCAGTAAGAAATTATCATCTGTAATTAAAACGGACTAAGCGATGTATAAAGATGTATTACGCTCTATGGAAGGCATTGAAATCTTCCCAAGCATTTCGCTTCTCCTGTTTTTTGCATTCTTCATTCTGATGGTCCTTTACCTTGCCCGCCAAGGTAAAGACCACTGGAAAGATGCAGCGAATTTACCACTGGAAAGCGACGACATTTAACACTTAAATATTACCGGGATGAACATTTTAGATGACGAAAAAGACAAGTTACTCGATCATGAGTATGATGGGATTCGTGAATTAGACAATCATATGCCTGTATGGTGGTTGTGGTTGTTTTACTTTACGATTGCGTTTGGTATTGGCTATTTAGCGTATTACCAGGTGTTTGGTTGGGGCCCCAATCAACATGAGGAATATGAGATTGAAATGGCTGCCGCCGAAGAACAATTTAATCTCAATAAGCCGGACGAAGCCGGAACAGGTGTGGCCTTTGCCTTTGCGTTCAGCAGCGATGCAGCTATAATTGAGCGGGGTAAAGAACTGTTCATGGGAATGGGCAATCTCTGCTTTACCTGCCATGGTAATGCCGGTGAAGGAATGGTAGGCCCAAACCTCACGGATGAGTATTGGTTAAATGGGTGTAGCCCGGAACAGATTGCCGTTAGCATTAAAGAAGGGTTTCCGGATAAAGGGATGGTTGCTTACGGTAGTGGCGCCCCACTCCCGGATGAGGATGTAAACGCCATTGTCAGCTTCATCGGCTCCATCCAGGGAACTAACCCTGCAAATCCAAAAGCCGTTGACGAAACTCGGGCTACCGCCTGCTCGGAATAATCAATCAACAGGAGGCCAATCATGTCTGCCGCCGTCAAAGAACGTCAAATTGGTAAAGACGAATTCCGGGATCGCTTAGCCACCGTAAGCGCTACGGGAAAACGGAATTGGATTTACCCCAAAAAACCGAAAGGCACTTTTTACAACGCAAGAAACGTAGTGGCACTCGCTCTGCTTGTTTTCTTCTTTGCCGGGCCTTTTATAACCATCATGGGTCAGCCATTGCTCATGATCAATATCCTGGAACGGGAGTTTGTATTGTTTGGGATGGCGTTCTGGCCGCAAGATTTACATGTTCTTGTATTTGGCATGTTGGCCTTCGTGCTTTTTGTGGTTCTTTTTACCACGGTATTCGGGCGTATCTGGTGTGGTTGGGCATGTCCGCAAACCATTTTTATGGAATTGGTCTTTCGTCGCATCGAGTACTGGATTGAAGGTGATGCAAATGAGCAGATTCGATTAAATAAGTCATCTTGGAATACAGAAAAAGTGCTCAAGAAGGGAAGTAAGCATGCCATCTTCTATGGCTTATCTTTTGTGATATCGAATCTCTTCCTGGCTTACATCATTGGTAAGGATGCCTTATTCGAAATCATCACCGATCCTCCATCGGAACATTTGGGTGGGTTATCTGCCATGATCATATTTAGTGGCGTTTTTTACGGCGTATTTGCTTTTATGCGGGAGCAGGTGTGTCATTTTGTATGCCCATACGGTCGTATGCAATCGGTTATGGTCGATAATAACACCATTAATGTGATGTATGATTATTCCCGGGGGGAAACCCGGGCTAAAATCGGGGATCGCCGGAAAGTGGAAGCCGGTAAAGCCACACTTGCCGATTTAGGATTTGCGGATAATGCCGAGTTCGGCGATTGTATCGATTGCTATCAATGTGTGCAGGTATGTCCTATGGGTATCGATATCCGTAACGGAACCCAGCTGGAATGCGTCCACTGTACAGCATGTATTGATGCCTGCGATTCCATCATGGATAAAATTGATCAGCCCCGCGGTCTGATCCGGTATGCATCCGAAACGGGAATCCGGGAGGGAAATCGTAAAATAATGACGCCTCGCACCATCGGGTATTTTGCGGTCTTCATGGTCTTAATGAGTGTGTTCGTCACGCTTATGTTTTTAAGAAAACCGGTGGAAACTACCATATTAAGAGCGCCCGGCACCTTATATCAAACCCTGCCAAACAATCAGTATTCCAACATTTACCAGATTCAGATCATCAATAAAACCTTTGATCCCATGAACTATGAACTCCGGCTGCTGTCACCCCAGGGTGAATTGGTACCACTGGGTATTGAAGAAGTAATTGATCCTCAAACTGTCTCTGACGGGCGGTTTTTAGTGAAGCTACCTGCCGATCAGCTACAGGGAATGGAAACCGAGATTCAACTGGCCATTTTTGGAAACGGAACGGAGATTCAAACGTTAACAACCGGCTTTTTAAGCCCTTCAGAAATAAATAAGTAAGGTCGTAGTATGAAAAGCATGAACTGGGGAAAAGGATTATTTCTGGTGATTACACTCTTCGTTATTGGAACACTTAGTGTGGTGAGCTATCTCATAAGCCTGGACTTCTTTTTGGTTACTAATAACCACTATGAAGAGGGAGTAGAGTATCAGGAAACCATTAACAGCAAGAACCGTGCGGAATCTTTGGAAGACCCGGTACTGGTAGTATTTAATGAGGAGTCCGAGTCGTTCAACATCGTTTTTCCTGAAACGCTCATTGGGAACATACAGGGTACGGTTAAGCTGTACCGCCCTAGTGATTCTACCAAAGATCAACGGATACCACTTCGGGTTAACACAACCGGTAAGCAGGAAATCCCCGCTGGTAACCTCGATAAAGGAAAGTGGGTGCTCAAGATTGAATGGGAAAAAGATGGTCTTACCTATTTAAATGAAAAGACCCTTGTTATCTAACTAATCGAGTATGGAGCTCTGGACCGCCTTTTTGCTTGGATTCCTGGGTAGCTTTCATTGTGTGGGCATGTGCGGACCTATTGCGATGAGTATTCCGAGAACATCATCAAATACGCGTGTTCTCATTAGTCACGCCCTTCTATATAACGGGGGTAGAGTACTTACGTATACGATGCTGGGCCTTATTTTCGGCTTAATTGGCCGTCAGATCTCACTTATTGGCTATCAAAGTCTGTTGTCGATCTTGTTGGGGAGCGCTGTTGTCCTTTCGGTTTTATTTCCGGCCATTGCAAAACGGGTACATGCTCTGAGGTTTTATGAGGTGTATTTGAATGCAATAAACCGACGTTTTAAAACCATGCTGGAAACAGAAACCCGGTTTTCTCTGATTGGATTAGGCCTTCTAAACGGTATGCTACCCTGCGCTTTCGTGTATACCGGACTGGCAGCAGCTGTACTCACACATTCCGTTTCACATTCAGCTGGTTATATGGCTTTTTTCGGATTGGGAACGGTCCCGGCCATGCTCTTTATGTACCTCGCCCCCACTATGTTTTCACTGGAAGCCCGGACGAAAATCAGAAAAGCAATACCCGTCATGGCTACGGTCTTCGGTGTTGTGCTCATCATACGGGGTGTCGCTCTGAGCGAACTTACCGCATATCCAGGCCTTGCCAGCGGAATTGATGCGTTCTGCATTTTTCCCGGTACTGAAATGAATGCTCGCTAATAGATTGTTGCTTCATACAATCTTAACAAAAGCACTCTATTATTGAGGAGCGTAGAAACCAAACAAAACAAATAACTATGTACCTATTTGTCATATTAATAACCGCATTACTTGCTTTCTCACCCGTCGAAAAGACCGCTGTCGATTCTACTATCGTAGTTGAAGCTAACGACAGAATGCAATTCAACACAAAAGAGATAAAAGTGAAAGCGGGAGAGACCATTACCCTTACTCTTAAACACGTGGGTAAAATGCCCAAGCAGGCCATGGGCCATAATTGGGTATTACTTAAAGAGGGCGTTGTAGTAAAAGATTTTGCTATGGAAGCCATGAAACTTCGCGATAGCGATTATTTGCCTGCTGACTCTGAAGACGTCATTGCGGCAACTAAACTGCTGGGTGGTGGTGAAGAAGACTCCATCACATTCGAAGTACCTGAAAAAGGAACGTACACGTTCGTATGCACCTTTCCGGGACACTTCGGTATCATGCAGGGACAATTTATTGTAGAGTAGTAGAGAAAGAGCTTACCCTCTTAAATCTACGTCTATGGCCTCGACCACGAACCGTCGGGGCTTTCTTTTTTTATTGAGGTGCGGATCGATCAATAAGCTTTTGTATCGTATTCCAGTTACGGGCCGTACCAAGTACCTTCAATTTTTTCTCAAAGAATGTGGTACTCATCTTTGCCTTACCGTATCCAAGGGGTGAATGGAAATACAGTATGTTTCCATGTAATACATAAGTCTCCGGTTCATACCGCTCTTTAACGGAATCTAATGCAGATACGTGTTCCGGTTCCGGAATCCGGTCCAGAAAAATCACGTATGGTTTTATGGAATCCGGAAAGGGAGTTTGGTTTTGTATTGTGATAAGGTGTTCATAATCCGTCATGAGGACGGGTACTTCAAATCCGAAGACATTCAGGATCACATCGTGGATACGTTCCCCCACACGTTGATCTGTTAGCGCAGATTCTACCACAATATTCCCACTTTGTATGTACGTGGAGACCTGCTCAAATTCCTTTACCTGTTCAAGGGCTGATCTCAGATCTGCCATCTTAATAATTTTCTGCCCGGATACATTGATTCCTCTCAGCAATGCGACATGTTTCATGGATCAAACGTACTGCAATTTCCTGAATTAGTGAAGATGGTGAACGTCATACACACCGATATTAACGTGATGTGCAGACCGCCTGAGCACACCGAACCCCATCTACTGCGGCAGAGATAATCCCACCTGCATAACCAGCTCCTTCTCCGCAGGGATATAACCCCTGAATTCGAATATGCTCCAACGTTTTTGGATCCCGGGGAATTCTTACCGGGGATGAAGTCCGCGATTCGGTTGCGTGGACCACGGCCTCATTCGTTACATACCCCTTCATGCTGAGGTTGAATTGCTTAAACCCATCCCGTAGAGCCTTGTGTATAAACCCCGGCAGAACCTCTCCCAATTCAACGGAGGTGATACCCGGCGAATAGGAGGTTTTTGGTAGTGTTGCCGACACCTTATGTTCTATAAAATCGGCGAGTAGTTGAGCGGGCGCTACCTGGCTTTTACCTCCCAACTCCCAGGCTTTTTGTTCAACCGATTGCTGAAACTTCATAAAAGCCAATGGATCATTGGCTTCAAAACCAGGAATGTCTTCCGGACGTACTTCCACGACAATGCCGGAATTTGCAGTTGGCCGGGACCGTTGGGAACCTGACCAGCCATTGGTCACAATTTCACCTGGTTGTGTGGCACAGGCCGCCACCACCCCTCCGGGACACATACAGAATGAATACACCCCCCTGCCATCAACCTGCTTAACTACGGAATAAGGTGCCGGAGGCAGGTATGGCCCGCGATGCTCACAATGATACTGGATGGAGTCGATTAACGACTGAGGATGTTCTACCCGTACACCCAATGCAATCGGTTTCGCCTCTATTTCTATTCCGGCATGATATAAGTATTCAAATATGTCACGTGCAGAATGCCCGGTTGCCAGTATGAGCTTCCGGGCCTGAAACGAAGTACCCCTTAGGGTTTTCACTCCTTTAATGTGGCTTCCTTCTAACACAAATTCGGTAACCCGGGTGTTAAAGTGGATTTCTCCCCCCTGCGATTGGATGTATTGCCGTATGTTAGCAATGATCCCCGGTAACTTATTGGTGCCAATGTGGGGGTGCGCCTCAACCAGGATATTAGGGTTTGCCCCAAAACCCACTAATAGATTCAGAATCTCTGAGACATTCCCCCTTTTCTTTGAACGGGTATACAACTTCCCGTCTGAATAGGTACCCGCTCCACCTTCTCCAAAGCAATAGTTGGAATCCTCATTTACAATATGGTGCACATTTAGATTCTTGAGATCCTTAATCCTCGCACGCACATCCTTTCCCCGTTCCAGGATCACAGGCTTCTTACCGGATTGAATACAGGTAAGAGCAGCGAACAATCCAGCCGGCCCGGCCCCGATGATAATCACTTCCTCTGCATCACGTACGTTTGGATAATCGGGAACCGAAACCGACTCTGGCTGGTAACGTTCTCCTACATATACATCAAGCGTCAGGTTTATTTTAACCTGTTTTTGGCGCGCATCCACTGAACGTCGTTTAATATGGATATCGCTGATGTCTTTCTTTTCAATAGATAGTTGTTGGGCAACAACACGCTTTAGTTCAGAATCAATACCGGCTACTTCCGGCAGTACCTGGATTTGAAGAGGACAGATCATGTGTAAAGGTAGGAGGTTTTACCCCCATATTCGAAGCATAAAGAACACAATTACACCCGTTACCGAAACATACAACCAAATAGGAAAGGTAATCTTCGACACTTTTCGATGGGTATTCAGTTTGCCTGCCAGCGCAAAATAAAAGCTGGACAAAATCAAAGGTACCACGGCAGCTGACAAAATAATGTGACTGATCAGTATGAACAGATATACACCTTTGATGAAGCCTTCACCACCAAAAACCGTATGTCCGGCAAAGTTGTGATAAATCACATAACTCACCAAAAAGAACGCTGAACTGACAAAAGCCGCGAGCATAAATCGCATGTGCTTAACAAAGTTTTTCTTCCTGATTTGTATGATACCCATGATCAGGAAAATGGTGCTTAACGTGTTAAAACTTGCATTCACAATAGGCAGATTCCCAACCCAAGGGTAGGTTTGTTCGGAACCCCCTTTGAAATAGATCAGCCAAAAAAGAAAAATCAGAGCTCCCGCACTGATCCCTATAATGATGCTAAGTGCTTGTTTTAACCCAATTTTTTCTAATATAATAACGGAATCTGGTAAAGGTGAAGAAGTGTTCATATACGTTTAAGGAAACATGTTTTAGCCGATAACGGAAAATACAGAATTTGGATTCCAGACTGAGAATTTTTCCTAAATCTGTTTATCTTTTAACGCTTCTGAAGGGCTTTAAAACCCGCTTGGACAATCTTGTTTAGAATGGGTATAAATAATGAACTATTCATCGTATCAATTCTACAAACACTATTAAAAACCGTAGATTTGCCAGGCTATAAACCCACAGTACCTGCTTAATCAAATTCCAGCATCATTATGACGCAGATTTTTCCTAAGTGGACAAATCAAGTACCCCGTCAATTACTTATCGGACTTATCGTTGTAGCCAACGTAGTCATCTTTGGCGTTTGGTACTTCTTCTCTCCTGAATATACCGATGTAGGTTATGCTCCCGAACAGCCTGTTCCCTATTCCCACAAATTACACGTAAGTCAGCTAGGATTGGACTGCCAATACTGCCACACTTCGGTCTGGGATTCTAAACAAGCGAACATACCTGCTACTCAAACTTGCATGAACTGCCATAACCAGATTAAAACGGATAGCGACAAGCTTGCACCGATCAGAAACAGCTGGGAAACAGGCGAGCCGATCGAATGGGTGCGTGTGCACAACCTGGCGGATTACGCTTACTTTAATCATGCTGCTCACGTTAACGTTGGTGTGGGATGTGAAAGCTGCCATGGACGTATCGACAAAATGGAAGTAGTTTATCAGGCTGAGCCATTAAGCATGGGCTGGTGTCTGGACTGTCACCGCGAGCCTGAAAAATTTGTACGCCCAATAGAAGAAGTAACAACGATGGGCTACAGCGTTGAGAATCAAATAGAGTTAGGCAAAGAGTTAGTTGCCAAAAACAATATTCATCCCCCTCAATACTGCCAGGGTTGCCACTATTAATATCTAGGGTTACACGAATTTTAGAATAGCTTCTTACCAATGAGCGAAACTACACCAACCACTACTTACTGGAAAAGCCTTAACGAACTGGCTGAAAACCAGGAATACAAAAAATACGCAGAACGCGAATTCACGGAGAACGCGACCGAGCTGAATGATGGCGTTTCAAGAAGAGGGTTTTTGCGGGTAATGGGCGCATCCATTGCTCTTGCAGGATTCGCAGCTTGCCGGCGTCCGGTTCAAAAGATTCTACCTTACTCCAGACAACCTGAAGATATTGTTCCTGGTATTCCTCTGTATTACGCTACTTCTATGCCGTTAATGGGCAGCCTTGTTGGGTTAGTAGCAGAAAATCATGAAGGAAGACCTACTAAACTGGAAGGAAATGACATGCATCCGGCAAGCCGGGGTGGTACAAATGCATTTCACCAGGCAGCTATATTAAACCTGTATGATCCCGACCGGTCACGTTTCCCGCGAAAAGACGGTCAGCGTGCCAGTTTGGAGGATTTCAGTACATTCCTATCTGAAGAGTTGGGCCGCACTACGGCTAAACGCATACTTTTTATCTCTGAAGCCAATTCTTCTCCTACGTTGGCTGCTCAGAAAGCATATCTCACAAACACCTACTTCGATAATGCAGAATGGGTAACCTATGAAGCCTTTGGTGAGGAAAATGCATTTCGCGGCACAGACTTAGCATTTGGTTCACGCCTCCGACCCTATTACAAATACGACCAGGCAGATGTTGTAGTTTCTCTGAACGATGATATGCTGTCTGCTACCCATCCTAATAATGTTGAATACAGTAACCAGATAACCGGTAAGCGAAAAGTCACTTCTACAAAAGATACGATGAGTCGTATCTATGCCGTGGAGGACTCCTTTTCTGTTACCGGATCGTATGCCGATAACCGATTAAGATTGAAAGCGAGCCAGATTCCGGCTTTTACCTTTGCTCTGGCTCAGGCACTATCTGAACAGACATCCGGCCTTGACGCATTTTCTGGTGTAAACAACAGCTTTGTCGGGCATGAATGGATTTCGGCTCTTGCTGAAGACTTGCTTGCTAACCGGGGCCGAAGCGCCGTTTCTGCCGGTTTAGAACATGCCCCCGAAGTTCATGCGGCGGTTGCTGCTATGAATGTTGCTTTAGGCAATGCAGGCAATACCGTCGATTATCTGGAAGTGCCTCACGCTGGAGATTCCGTGGAAACAACATTCGAAGATGCGCTTACCCGCCTCAACAATGATGAATTCGACGTTGCTGTGATCGTGGGAGGCAACCCGGTATACACTTCTCCAGAGTTAGCCCAGGCCATTGGCAAGGTGGAAACGGTAGTACATCTGTCTGATTTCTACAACGAAACCTCCAAAGCTGCGACCTGGCATATCAATCGCGCTCATTTTCTTGAGACCTGGGGAGATGGTTATTCGTTCGGGGGTACCCGTTCCGTTATTCAGCCTCAAATCCAACCCTTACACGGTGGCATCAGTGAAATTGAATTCCTGAGTATGTTCTCTGGCTCCATGGCTAAAGGATATGATCTGGTAAGAAATACCTTTGCAGAGTATTACAATGACCTGGATGCGGCCTGGGTTAACATCTTGCATGACGGTATTGACCGTATTGATTCTTTTGCTAAACCAAACGTCAGGGTTACTTCATCCCTTGGCTCAGCTGTTGCCGGAGCATTAAACCAAACTCCCGGTTCTGGGATGGAAGTCGTAATTCGGCCTGATGCCTCTGTTTATGATGGTCGTTTCGCTAACAACGGCTGGCTACAGGAGTTACCAGATCCCATGACGAAAATCACCTGGGATAATGTTGCTCTTATGAGTCCCGCTACTGCGGCTCAGTTAGGAGTTGAAAATGAAGATGTGGTGTCAGTGACGGTAAACGAATCTTCAGTGACTATCGCTGCATGGATTCAACCTGGTCATGTCGATGACGCTATCACATTATCTGTTGGATACGGGCGTGAAGGTATTGGACGTGTTGCAAACCGTTATATGGACTACACGTCTGGTGGTTCTGACACCTACCCTCTTCGTGCTCATAATAGTCTGTTCTCAGCAGGATCTGTTTCGAAAACCGGCGAAACCTACGAAATTGCCTGCGTTCAGGACCATCACAGCCTCGAGGGCAGAGATCTGTACCGCCAGGCCACCATTGAAAAGTATAAGAAAACCCCTGAGTATGCTTCCTTTGCCTACATTCATAAATATGAAGTACCAGGCCTGAAAGAAGCTGCTGCCAAAGGGGAAGATGAACCCATCTCTCTATTCGATGAGCAAGTGTACCCCGAGTATGAACCACAATGGGGTATGGCTATCGATTTGAACTCCTGCTTCGGTTGCGGGGTGTGTATCATTGCCTGTCAGTCTGAGAACAATATTCCGGTAATTGGCAAGAAGGAAGTGAAAAGAGGTCGCGAAATGCATTGGATTCGCAATGACCGTTATTTCGTTGGTGAAGATGCTGACAATCCTCAGGCTGTCCATCAACCCGTGCCTTGTATGCATTGCGAACTAGCCCCTTGTGAGCAGGTTTGTCCTGTTGCCGCAACTACGCATAGCAACGATGGTATGAACCAAATGACATATAACCGTTGTATCGGTACACGTTACTGTGCCAACAACTGTCCGTACAAAGTTCGTCGGTTCAACTTCTTCAATTATCCAAAAGAATACCTGACCACTGGAGATGATCCGGATATCATCCAAATGGCGATGAATCCGGAAGTAACCGTGCGTTTCCGTGGTGTCATGGAAAAGTGCACGTACTGCGCTCAACGTGTTAACCGCGCAAAAATCAGTGCTAAGATTGAAACAGGTTCTCCTAAACCTGCTGATGGCACGGTTAAAACAGCATGTCAGCAAGCATGTCCTGCTGATTGTATTTCGTTTGGAGACTTAACCGATCCAAACAGTGAAGTATCGAAGATTAAGCGCAACGAGCGAAATTATCAGATGCTTGAGGAATTGAATACGCGCCCTCGAACGTCTTATGTAGCGAAATTAACCAACCCAAATCCGGCATTGGCCTAAGCAACTCCAGGAAATTCCAGATATGAGTACACAACCTTACGTTCCGGCTCCACCACTTGTAAAAGGCGATCATGATTTTGCCAGCATTACACGATTGGTGACCGATGTAAACCTACGACCTACACCAAAAGCCTGGTATCTCTTCATGATACTGGCCAATGCGTTAGCCGGTGTATTGCTTATTTCAATCGGCTATCTCATTTGGGAAGGCACCGGAATCTGGGGGCTAAACAATCCCGTTGGTTGGGGTTGGGCCATCATCAACTTTGTATGGTGGGTTGGTATTGGACATGCCGGCACGCTAATCTCTGCCATCTTATTCCTTTTTCGCCAGGACTGGAGAACAGCCATTAACCGCTTTGCGGAGGCTATGACCATCTTTGCTGTAATGTGTGCTGGTGTGTTTCCGGCTATCCACGTTGGAAGAATCTGGGTTATTTACTGGGTGTTCCCGGTACCGAATCAAATGTATATGTGGCCGAACTTCAACTCGCCCCTCTTATGGGACGTTTTTGCCGTTTCCACCTACTTCACTGTATCTCTCCTGTTCTGGTATGTTGGTCTTGTACCCGATCTGGCAACCTTAAGAGACCGGGCTACCGATAAAATACGTCAGATTGCTTATGGAATTGGCTCTTTGGGCTGGACCGGAAGCAACCGACACTGGTGGAATTACGAGAAAGCCTACATGATCCTCGCCGGATTAGCAACACCACTCGTACTTTCTGTACACACCATCGTATCCTTCGACTTCGCTGTTTCGATGATACCCGGTTGGCACACTACCATTTTCCCGCCTTACTTCGTGGCGGGTGCGATCTTTTCCGGATTTGCGATGGTACTCACCCTCATGATTGTTGCCCGAAAGGTGTACAATATGAAGGATATTATGACCGACGATCATATGGAAAAAATGAATATTGTGATCCTGGTTACCGGATCAATGGTCGGTTTTGCCTACATGATGGAATTCTTTATAGCATGGTACAGCGGTGTCGAATACGAGCAGGCTATCTTTATTCTTCGCGCAACGGGCCCTTACGCCTGGGCATACTGGACCATGATGACGTGTAACGTGCTATCCCCTCAATTCTTCTGGAGCAAGAAGCTCCGTCGAAACGTCGGCTTCACTTTCTTTATTTCCATCGTGGTTAATATTGGGATGTGGTTTGAGCGATTCGTGATCACGGTAACTTCCCTGGCTAATGATTATTTACCATCATCCTGGGACTACTACTCTCCAACCATTTGGGATGCCTTAACGTATCTTGGAACATTCGGGTTATTCTTTACCCTTTTCCTTGCCTTCCTGAGGTTCCTTCCTATGATTGCGATTGCTGAGATCAAAGCAGTGATGCCACAGGCCGATCCGCATAACTACAACGAAGAGACCAACGAATATCATCCACCAAAAGTGGAAGTTCCGAAACCACAACTGGAAACGGTTTAACAGTATGAGTGCTTCAGAAACGAACGGTATGGAAAAGAGCGCAGCCCTATACGGAATGCTCGCCGAATTCAGAAATCCCAAAGAGCTGATCGATGCAGCCATGCTGGTGAATAAGTCGGGTTACACCAAGTACGATACCTTCAGCCCGTTCCCGGTACATGGTATGGATAAGGCGATGAGTCTGAAGAAATCCAAGCTTGGCTGGATCGTACTTTTACATGGTTTTATTGGATTCACCGGGGCTATAACCATGATGTATTTTATGGCCGTGGCCGATTACCCACTCAATATTAGTGGTAAACCCTTCCTGAACGGACCAGCATGGGTGCCCATTACCTTCGAATTAACCGTTCTGCTTTCTGCCTTTGGTGCGGTGTTCGGAATGTTCTTTTTGAATGGACTTCCCAAGCTTAACAACCCACTGTTCTCAGTTGAACGATTTAAAAAGGCCACCGACGACGGTTTTTTCGTTTGTATAGAAGCTGATGACACTCAGTTCGAGACTGAAAAAGTACGCAAGCTATTCGAAGAAGCTGGCGCAACACACATCGAAGAAGTTTATGATTAAGGATAGATCAATTATGCACGCCCATCGAGTTCGTTCCTTTGCCGGTTTTATTGCAACTGGTTTTCTTCTGATCTCATGTCAGGGTTCCATTTCCGAGAAACCCCCTATTCATCCCAATATGAATATGGATCAACAGCCGCGAAAAGAAGCTCAGGAGGTTAACAGCTTTTTTGAAGACGGACGCTCTATGCGTCAACCCGTTGAAGGAACTATTGCCCGGGGACTCAAGAAAGACGACGTTGAATACTACCAGGGCGTAACCCTTGCGGGTGACTATGTCGAGGAGATTCCTGTTGCCCTAACCAAAGACTTTATCTACCGCGGAAAGCGCCAGTATGAAATATTCTGTACCCCTTGTCATGGAGGTGCAGGATACGGACAGGGCATCATCATGACCGGGCAGTATGGATATGTTCCTGCTCCCTCTTATCATGAAGACCGCCTGGTGGATGCCCCCGATGGAGAACTGTACTCAGCCATCTATAACGGAGTACGATCTATGCCTTCTTATGCTACTCAAATCCCGGTAGAAGACCGATGGGCTATTGTTGCCTATATCCGGGCGCTACAACGCAGCCAGCGGGTAGAAGAACAGGAAATGATGGCATACAATATTGATTTGAGCGAACTGGAAGATGCATTTAATGCAGAACAACAGCGAAAGGCAGAATTACTGGCTGCTCGCACTCCTTCCGATGCGCCGGAACCCTCCATTGATTTAGGTAAAGACCTGGTTACTCAAAACGCTTGTGCAACCTGTCATAACATAGACGGTGCACCAGGTGGAATCGGGCCAACCTGGGCCGGCCTGTTTGGAAGCACTGCCGATGTGGTAACTGCTGAAGGAGAAACCATTTCCATAACAAAAGACGAAGATTACATTCGCGAATCTATCGTAAATCCCGAAGCAAAGAAGACAACGGGCTACGAATATGGGGTTATGGCTTCTTATGACTACCTGCAGGAACACGAAATTGAATCGCTCGTGCTTTACATCAAGTCAATCACCAAGAATTAAGGGATAAAGAATAGTATATCACCATGGACCACAAACCAACGCTTACCGATACCCTTGAATTTCCAACCAACAGTATGATACCCCGCTCCTTTCTGGGAGTAGGTATTGTTGGATTAATCGCCACTGCCGCCGGTTATTTTCTGGATAGCCAGCAGTTCTTCTTTTCTTACTTAGTAAGTTTCGCCTTTTTTACAGGATTAGGGATCTCTGGGATTCTTATGATTATGTTACACCACATCACAGCCTCAAAGTGGGGAGTAGTGGTACGTCGGATTCCTGAAGCCATGGCCTCTAATATGTGGATATGGGCTATTGCAGTAATCCCGGTAATTCTGGCTTTATTCAGCCATGATGTTTTTCACTGGACGCATGATGGAATTGCGGATCCTGATAGCGAAAACTACGATAAAATTGTTAAGGGAAAACTTCCCTACCTGAACACTACGTTCTTCATTATTCGTCAGGTGATTTATTTTGCCATTTGGGGGTACCTGGGACGAAGATTATACCAGTATTCTGTCCAAATGGATAAAACCGGCGACTGGAGCATCTTCAACAAAATGAAAAAGGTCAGCGCGGTAGGCATCCCTCTATTAGGTTTATCCATCGCTTTTGCCAGTTTTGATTGGTTGATGTCTCTTGATCCGCACTGGTTCTCTACCATGTTCGGAGTGTACTATTTTGCTATTAGCTTCCAGGCGTTTTGGGCCATCATGATCTTGATCGTATTCCTTCTTCAACGCCAAGGATTGCTAAAAAACACCATCACCCGCGCCCATGTGTACGATCTCGGAGCATGGTTATTCGCATTTACCGTGTTTTACGCGTACATCGCATTCAGTCAGTTTATGCTGATTTACTACGCTAACCTCCCGGAAGAAACTCTGTGGTACTACCACCGCATGGAAGGCGGATGGCAATACATCATGTACGGAATGCTAGCTTTCCGTTTTGTGCTTCCATTCTTCGTTTTGTTGAATAGAAGTGCAAAACTCAACCGCACCGTTCTTGGGTTCGTAGCCTCTGTTGTACTCATCATGCACTTCCTGGAAATTTACTGGATTGCCAACCCTATGTTAAACGAGCATGGCGTTCATTTCAACTGGATGGACTTCACTGCATTCATCGGTTTGGGCGGTATTTTCCTGGGTCTGTTTTTCAATAAATTCAGGAAGGAAGCAATGATTCCTAAAAATGACCCGAAATTGGACGATTGTCTCGCTAAGACGTTCCACAACTAATTGCCAGGGTAACCAACTATGAGTAAACACAGCGCAGATTTTAAAGCCAAAGTAGCACTGGATGCCGTTTCACACGGTAGTGCAATGGTGAAAGAAATAGCCGATAAATATGGCGTTACCGAGCAGGAGGTTATTGCCTGGTCGTCACAGTTCGATAAAGGTAAAGCCCCTGTCTTTGAAGCCGTTGATGAGGCCGCTCACCATGACGCACCCGAGGGTGAAGATGTGGAAATTCTTTCTTCCGATGCAGACCTGACGTTCGCTGTTTCCTATGGAAACATGACCGACGAGCTTAACTACAACTCATTGATCGGATGGTCAATCGGGGGTATCGTTATCGTCATCATCATGATTGTATCCATGATTTACTTTACTGAATTCAGCGTATTTAATGCTCAGAAAGAAGTTTCTGAGTCCATAACTACCTATGCTGATGTAACCGAGTTGAAAGTAGACCAGGAGCAATTGCTAAACTCTTTTGGAATGGTTGATAGTGAAAACCGCATTTACCGTATTCCAATAGATCAAGCCATCGAAGAGATTCTGGAACAATAATTCATGACTTCATTTGCACTGTTTGCATGCGCATGGCTTGCAGTGCTTCTTTCTGCACAAGGAGTATCTGCTCAGCTAAACAAAGGTACTCCGGAAGTTCTGCAAGACCTTACCGTGACGGAATACCTGGGAGATACTGTGCCCTTAAAAACCAGGTTTGCGACTTCCTCTGGTGATTCTGTATACCTCTACGAAATCCTGGAAGAAGGGAAACCCGTCCTTTTAAATCCGTTGTATTATGATTGCCCTATGCTCTGTGGTTTAGTGATCGAAGGAGTGTTCCAATCGATTGACGAGCTGACATGGAAACCAGGTAAGGAATATACCGTTATCTCGTACAGCATAGATCCGACTGAAAACGATTCGGTCGCCAGTGTGTATAAAGAACAATTTCTATCCGATCTTTCTACCCCTATTAATCCTGATGGATGGTACTTTTTAACAGGTAATAAAATAAATATTAACAAACTTTCTGAAGCCATAGGATTCGGGTTTACAGAGATACAGGGTACCGGTGAGTATGCCCACCCGGCAGCCATCGTTATGCTAAGCCCCAAAGGGGTAATAACCCGCTATCTGTATGGGGTGCAGTTCGATGAGTTTGTCGTACGAAGTGCCCTTTATGAATCGGCAGATGGAAAAATTGGCAATACGATGACTAAAGTTCTGATGTATTGCTACCAATATGATCCCGAATCGAACAGTTATGTACCCATAGCTATCAATATAATGAAGCTGGGGGGCTTGGCTACGCTTATAATTCTCGGTATATTTCT
>JBCBST010000052.1:0-19492 GCA_039819115.1 Bacteroidota bacterium | reverse complement strand
CTCGTGGATAAACGTTTTTCTGGTAGGCACCGCTTCAATAGGTGCCTTCTTAGGATATCTGCTTTTCGGGAAAGAATTGGGAATTACTTTTCGTCCCGTTGAATATTTTTGTAACACAAGTACCCGGGTAAACTGCGATAAAATTCTTAGTTCTGACGGAGGCAGGATATTTAGTTTTTTCAGCCTTTCTCAGGCAGTGGTTAGTTATTTCCTTCTGCAGGTATTGATTGTGGGTTTGCTAACCCCGTTAATGGGTGATCCCTCATCATATCTATTGGTATTAGCAGCTTTTAGTGTGTTTTCTCTCCCCGTAATCATCTACTCAATTCACTATCAGTATGTAGTAATGAAGACCTGGTGTATGTTATGCATGTTGGTTAATGCTGTACTCATAACTCAGGCTATCTTCTTTGGGTTTCTGGCAACAAGGGGTGATTTCTTAATTCAGGATATACAAGGTACACCGTTTATTGTATCTCTTTTTCTTGGTTTGATAGTAATGGCCGGTGTTGTCCTGCTTAAACAGAAAAATCAGACCTTTAATGAAGCGATTAATACAGGCGTTGAAGCGAGCCGGGTTAAAAATGATCCAGAAATATTCAGTTTGTTACTATCCCAGGGGCGACAAATAGATGAGGGAGATTTTGAAAAAAACATCCTGATTGGCAATCCGGGTGCCTCAATCAAGCTACTCATGGTTGCAAGCCTGCACTGCTATCCATGTAAGCAAGCCTTTTTCAGTCTGTTGCCATTAATCGAGCACTATGCGGATGATATTAGTGTAGAGCTTCGTTTTCCTATAAGTCAGGGTAGTTCCATCCACGGTCTTTTAGCCAGTACATATATTATTCAGTACTGGCAGAGATATGTTCATGGAGGAGGGGAAGAATCAGAGAAAACGATAGAATTGATACGGGATTGGTACGACCGGGAGAGGATTGCTGATTTCGAAAAAGAGTATCCGAAACTTGAAAGCAATGCTCTCCTGGAAGATTTCAGCCTGGAGGAGAAGCACTATGGGTGGATTACAGATCACAGAATCGCACGTACTCCCACATTCTTTTTGAATGGTTACCCGTTTCCGAAAAAGTATTGGATTACTGATTTAAAAAATATGCTACCTATGCTTAGATCCAGTATTAACAGCAGGAGCCAATTAGGGGCAAACAAAGAACTTGTTACGTAGAAACAAGAACGGTTCACTTTTACCGAAAAAAAAGATCTAACCATAAATCAAATCAAAAGGATTCAATTATGAATTTTTTAAAAGTGTTGACCCGAGATGAAATGAAAAACGTAGTAGGCGGAGCTGAGTGCCATCTGTACTGTTGCGATAACGATGGAAACTGTTCTTCCGGTGTTGTATCAGGTGGTTCAGCAACATCTCATGAAGGATGCCAGAGTGAAGGTTTAGCCGATGGCTGGAGCTGTGGCGACGGAACGTATTTGGCCGCGCTCTACAAATAATTAGGGTTGATAAATAGTCATTTAGAAATAACCTCTTATATTAAGAGGTTATTTCCATTTAACCTTTATCCTCATCAAAACCAGATGTTTCGCATTTTAGTACTCCTTTTGTTTATAGGTTGCACACCAGGTGAACAACCTGATCCTATCGCTATGGAGTCGGAATCATCAGGGGAGAGTGCGCTAACTAATGAGGATAAGGTTTACCCCAAAATTGAATCGTCATTAGATAATGTATCCTTCCAAAAGGTGTTTGCCGTTGGAGATTCAGACGAGGTCTTTTTAAGTGCGGTTGGTGAGATTTTCATAGATGCGGATGAAAAGATATTCATTGCTGACAAGAGCGAAATAAAAGTATTCGACAAGAACGGAGCTTTCGTACAGGTACTGGGAAGAAAAGGAAGAGGACCAGGTGAGTTTAACAACTTCGGTAATTTAAACCTGAGAGCCAGCACGAACAGACTGTATGTGTTTGATGAAGGTTTGAGCAGGATTAATGTGTTTGATTTAAAATCACTGGAATACCTGAACGTAGTACCGGTTAATCCAAATAACTGGAAATCACTTTCTGATAACAAAAGATATTCATTCACTGATTTTTTAGTAACTCCCGACGATTCATTAATAATCGGGTTAAGTATGTACAATGAGAAAAAAGGGGTAAGTCAATCAGATTCTACCTCGTACTACTTCATGAATACGTCGGGTGAGATTAGCTTATCAAGCCTGCTAAACGTTCCGGATAATGGGTTTTATAAAGGTAGTGGCGTTCCAAAACCTGTTTCACCTATTACTCCCCTTTTAGATGCTTCTACCAGAAGTACTATTGTTGACATCGACTCAAAAGGGAATTTGTATATCGCAAATACGCAGAATATTCAAATCAACATTAAATCCATTTTGGATGAGGTGGAACGGTCAGTCACGTATGCATTTGAACGAGCAGAACTCCGGAAAGAGGACATTATCAAAAGCTATAAGAATAACCCGGCGCTTTATCGGAAAGCTAAAGAAGATTCATATCCCGATACATGGCCTGCCTTTGATTTCTTTTTTGTTGACGATGAAGAACGAATATGGATTTCAACCATTATTAATGACGAAGAGAATTATGAATGGTGGATTTTGAGCAGTGACGGAGCTTTACTTGGCACGTTTAAATGGCCGGGCCAACGATTACAGCGCCACCGTATTCCCAGACAAATAAAAGAGGTGAGAAGGGGTTATCTGTACACGATTGAGGAAAACCCAGGTACTTCGGCGAAGGAAGTTGTTAAGTACAGAATAGTGGTTGAAAGCCAGAATTAGGCGTTCAGCAAGTAATCATAATCCTTTTGCTATGCAAACATTCCCTCTGGGACTTCCTTCCGTAATCTGATCCATGAATAGTTTTCCATTATATCGTCAATTTGATCAAATGGATTGTGGCCCTACCTGTTTACGGATGGTAGCCAAGCATCATGGGCGTAATTACTCGCTGGAATCTTTGCGTAAGACAAGTGGAATTAACCGTGAAGGAGTCTCTTTACTCGGAATCAGCGAAGCGGCCGAGCATATAGGATTTCGTACCACAGGGGTAAAGCTTACCCCTGAGCAATTATTTGAAGAAGCCCCGCTACCTTGTATCGTGTATTGGAATAAGGTTCACTTTGTGGTTGTTTACAAAGTCAAAAAGGATCAGGTGTTTATTGCCAATCCGGCTGCAGGAAAGGTTAAGTACTCTAAAGAGGAATTTTTGAACTGCTGGCTTAATCGGGATAATGAGAATCAGCGTAATGGAATTGCTCTTTTACTGTACACAACGCCAGATTTTTATGAAAGGGATTACGAGGAAAAGAATGCCCTTAATATGGTGCGTTTGCTGGATTATGTTAAGCCGTATAAGAGCCTTTTGGGACAATTAATGCTGGGACTAGGGGTAGGCAGTATGCTCCAGCTCGTTTTTCCGTTTCTCACTCAATCTGTTGTAGATATCGGGATTAACACCCGTGATATCAGTTTCATTACGATTATTCTTATTGCCCAGATCATGCTGTTTATTAGTCGTACAGGGGTTGAGTTTATTCGGGCCTGGATCTTGCTGCATATGAGCACGCGCATCAATATTGCCCTGCTCTCCGATTTTCTCATCAAACTGATGAAGCTCCCCATGTCTTACTTCGATACAAAAATGACGGGAGACATCATGCAACGGATGGAAGATCATACGCGTATTCAAAACTTTTTGACCGGGCAAACCTTAAGTACGCTGTTCTCCTTCGTAAACTTATTGGTGTTCGCCGTAGTCCTCGCCTATTACAACATGACGATTTTTGGCGTTTTCCTGCTGAGCAGCATACTGTATATCGTATGGGTGATATTGTTTTTAAAAAAGCGGGCAGAACTTGATCATAAGCGTTTTGGTATTTCTTCAGGAGATCAAAGTAACGTGATCCAACTCATACAAGGGATGCAGGAGATTAAGCTTACCAATGCCGAGAAACCCATGCGATGGGAATGGGAGCGTTTTCAGGCACGGCTTTTTAAATACCGGGTTAAAAACCTGTCGTTAAACCAGGTGCAACAAGCAGGTGCTTTTTTTATAAATGAAGGCAAGAATATCGGGATTACATTTTTAGCGGCTATTGCGGTAGTTAATGGTCAATTGACTCTTGGGGCTATGATGGCCATTCAATATATCATCGGTCAGTTGAATAGTCCCATCCAGCAAATCATAGGTTTTGTACAGTCTACACAGGATGCATTGTTAAGCCTGGAGCGGCTCAATGAGATTCATGTTCAGGAAGATGAAGAACCTGCAGGGAAAACATTTCTTTATGAGTTACCTGCAAAAAAAAGCCTGGAGCTTCATGACCTTTCGTTTACCTATCCGGGTGCTGGTAATGAGCCGGTTCTTAAACATATTGATTTACACATTCCGGAGGGTAAAACTACAGCTATTGTGGGGATGAGCGGGAGTGGAAAAACGACCCTTTTAAAACTATTATTGAAGTTTTATCCCCTGGAAGCGGGAGAAATACGTGTTGGAGGTATTAATCTGGACATGATAAGCCACAAAGTGTGGCGAAGGCACTGCGGAGTAGTGATGCAAGACGGATTTATCTTTTCTGATACCATTGCAAGAAATATTGCAGTGGGTGAAGAAGAGCCCGATATGATGAAGCTGGAGCATGCCGTACAGGTAGCCAATATCGATGAGTTCATTTACAGTCTCCCTCTGGGTTATCATACCAAAATAGGTGCTCAGGGTAACGGGATAAGTCAGGGGCAGAAACAACGTATGCTCATTGCGCGATCTGTATATAAAAACCCTGAGTTTATCTTTTTTGATGAAGCTACTAATGCCTTAGATGCTAACAATGAACGTGTGATCCTTGAAAACCTTCAGGAGTTTTTTGAACACCGAACGGTTGTTGTTGTAGCCCACCGATTGAGTACTGTGAAAGACGCTGAAAACATCGTGGTGCTGGATAAAGGTCAGATTATTGAACAGGGTACACATGAAGAGCTTATCTGCACCGAGGGAGCTTATTTTGAACTGGTACGTAACCAATTAGAACTTGGGGGATGATAGAAATATGGATATGCCTAAACCAGAAATCCCCGGAATGCCTGCCGGATTGAAAACTCCTAACGGAAGTCCCAATCAGAAACCGTTACCGGATGTAGAAGTAAGGAGTCAGGAAGTACAGGAAATCATAGGAAACCCTCCTCACTGGTTGATCAGAGCAGGAATTGGAGGATTTACAGGAGTTTTGTTGCTGATTCTTTTCACAGCTGCGTTCATTGAATATCCCGAAGTGATTACTTCTCCTGTAACGCTCACAGCTATAAATGCGCCCAAAACGGTAGAGACGAAAGTAAATGGAAAAATCATAAAGCTGTTTAAACCAGACAAAAGCGAGATTGAAAAAGGGCAGGTTATTGGATGGATGGAAAGTACAGCCCATCATGCTTCTGTACAGCAACTCAGAGCTGAGACGGACAGCCTCTACCGATGGTTGGAAACGGGGGATTTTGATAACATGAAAAACAGCGGGGTATTGAATATTCAACATCTGGGTGAATTACAACCTGGCTTTGAAGCATTTAACACCGCGTTCAGGGATTTTTTGCTGTATGTGCCTGGTGGCTTTCATGACCAGAGAAAAAGCATCTTGGAAAAGGAACACAGGTATATCCGGGAGTTACTCATTCGGTTGGAAGAACAAAAGAATATACAAGTACATAATTATGAGTTAGCCAGGCGGGAGTATGAGGCCCAGCAAAAACTTGCCGATAAGGAATTAATTGCAGAATTGGATCTGCTAAACGCTGAGAGTGCGCTTTCAAACCGGCGTTTGCCGTTGGAGCAGGTAGCATCTGCCATTATTAACAACCGATTGATCAGCATGGCAAAAGAAAAAGAAATCATGGAGTTAGATTGGAAGATCAATGAACAAAAGGCTGTATTCGTCCAGGTGTTAAACTCCTTGAAAAGTGCCATTGAAGAGTGGAGGAATTCCTATGTCTTAGTAGCCCCATTAACAGGAACACTTACCTATGCAGGTATTGTACAGGAACTCCAAACGTATACTGCCGGGCAAACCGTATTCTATATCGATCCGGGAAATACCGATTTTTTTGGTGAGATGAGTATATCACAACGTTCGTTTGGTAAAATCGAAGAAGGGCAACAAGTTTTAGTGCGATTTTCAGGATACCCATACCACGAATATGGAGCCGTAGAAGGTATAATAGAGTACATATCTGATTTTCCAGTAGGTGACAGCTTATTCTATGGAAAAGTACATTTTCCGATGGGGATGACTACGAATTATGGAAAGCTGCTAACACCTGCCAATGGGATGAATGGACAGGCCGAGATCATAACTCAGGATCTACGTTTACTTGAACGAGTCTATAACAACCTCACGAAAGAAATGAGGTAGTGCTATCTGCTGCTTACAAACCAAAACTAAATCAGATAATAACGCAAATAGCGAACATTACTACGGTACATAAGACATGGTACCGCAAATCTCTGTTCTGGTAGTGATTACTTTAGTACAGACTTTTTATTCGGGATGAATTCGGGTTGTAGCTGATTACCAGCAGGCAGGGCAATGGAGCCAGCCTTGCCCGCAGTTATAACAAACCTGAAGAAAATGGATGACAACATTATCCCTGATTAGAGCCTGTCTTAATCGACAGACCTGAAGGGTTGTTTACCATAAGTGCTCTAGGTATAACAACGGCGGTTTCAACCCAGCTTCGACCGAAATCCAATCCGCTTGCTCCAGAGTTTAATGTCGTCCAGAATCACATAAATGGATGGAAGAACAATCAGGGTGACGATGGTTGAAAAGCCCAGTCCTCCCACGATAGCCCTGGCCATAGGGAAATAGGGAGGCCCATCGCCTCCAATTTGAGTAGTGCCTACACAAAGGGGTACAAGTCCTAAAATGGTTGTTCCCGCCGTCATTAAGATAGGACGCATTCTGTCGCGCCCTCCCTGAATAACAGCCTCTCTTCGGGTAAGACCTTCTTTACGTAAGTGCAGAATATGATCAATCAACACGATACCGTTGTTGACCACAATCCCCATCAGGATCAAAATTCCGATCATAGAGAGCAGGTCAAAATTGGTGCCGGTGATAAAAAAGAACCAGAAAATCCCAACTACACCGTACAAAATACAGGTAAGTATGCTCGTGGGGTAGATAAGGGATTCAAACAAAGCGGCCATTACCAGATAGATGAGGAAGAAGGCGATTCCGATATTGAACAGCATCACGCCCATCGCTTCTTCATCGTCATCAAACCGACGACCAAAACTCCAGCGGTAACCTGCTGGCATCGCCATTTGGTTCATAACCTGAGATATCTCTTCCCGGGCTTCGTCGAACTCTATACCGTCCAGGTTAATACCAATACCTAAGGTTGTTCTCCGGTTTTCTCTGAAAATACGACCGGGACCTTTGCCATTTTCAAACTCAGCAAGGGAAGCCAGCTTAACGGTTTGACCGCTTTCCAGAGTTATGGGCAATTCCTTGAGATCTTCCACAGCCTGCCGATCGGCGTCCTGGAAGGTGAGCGTTACATCAATTTCTGAGTCTTCCCCCCGTACTCTTCGCAGATTGCGTCCACGAACAGCATTGGAAATAAGGTTAGCCACCGTGTTGGAACTTAATCCATATCCACGTGTGCGCTCACGATCTATTTTAACCCGAACCTCGTCATTGCCCACTTCAGCGTCTGACTTTACATCCGCAAAACCTTCTACCTGGCCCAGTCTCCATGCCACCTGGTCGGCCAGTTCCGTTAACACTTCCATGGATTCTCCCTGAACAAACACGTTAAGTTGTTCGTTACCTCCGCGGCTGATGTACTCGAATGATGGTTCTCCAATAGCGATGATAGGAAGGTCTTCTTCAATTTCTTTCTTGATTAGGCGTACGGCTTTTTCAGCGTCCTCATCACCGGTAAGAATAATGGTTGATTGAGCATACCATGGTTGATACCAGGTGTAAACGGCATCAATTTCGAACTCGTCTTTATTGGCGTATAAATACTTTTCTACTTTATCCACGGCCTCTTTTACCCGTTCCAGAGTATAGGTTCCGGTAAGGTTGTATTGCAGGTACAGTTCTCGTTCCTCGGTATCGGGAAACATATCGGTACTAACAAACTGAGCCGGAATAGCGATAGAAAGCAAAAGCCCGATAATGCTGATTACAGAAACCCAGCGGTGGTCTAAAAACCATCCCAAAAACCGACCATAGACATTGGAAAATTTATCAATGATGGTTTTTTTGTCAATTCGTTTTGGCGGTTTAATCTTAGAGCTTAACAGGGGAATTACTGTTAAGGAAATCAGGAGGGATGCCGTGAGGGATATCATGATGGGCATTCCAATGTAATACATGTGCTGCTTAATAAAGCTCTCGTTCACCACATTGGGTAAGAAAACAACGATAGAGGTGATGGTACCTGCCGCAACCGCGATACCTACTTCCCGGGCACCGAAAATAGCGGCCAGTTTTGGTTTTTCCCCTTTTCTTTGGTACCGGTGAATATTCTCGGTAACTACCACGGCGTTATCCACCAGCATCCCTATGGCCAGCATAAGCCCCATCATGGAAAGGATATTCAACGAGATGTTTAGAAAGTAGAAGAAACCAAGGGTTACGATCAGCGAGAAAGGAACAGCCGTAGCTACGATTAGCGTGGTACTAAGCTGACGTAAAAAGAAGAACAGAATAAATATGGAGAGACCTGCACCAAGTATCCCGGCTTTTAACAACTCTTTCAGGGAGCTGGTTATACCATCAGCCTGGTTGTTCATCTCGTAAATTTCAATACCCTCCATTTCAGGGAGCTTATTGATCTCCTCAATTTCCTCGAGTACACGACCTACGGTAGCAACGGTATTGGCTGAAGACTCTTTTACGATATCCAGACCAATAGCGTATTTCATGTCCAGATGACGGGCATAATCACGCTCAGGAGAGGTATACGTGACATTTGCGATGTCTTTTAACCGAAGGTTGTTTTCGCCTATTACCAGGTTTTCAAAATCATCTACAGACGTTAATTCTCCAATAGGCCGTATGGTATATCTTTTTCCATTATCGGTGATTTTACCGGCTGTAACAGAAAAGTTAGAACGGTTCAAGCGGTCGGAGAGTACGTTAACATCTACTCCATAGCTTTGTACCCTGTCGTTGATGAGTTCAATGCGGATTTCTTTTTTCTCCACGCCATATAAGGTGACCTGACCAACCCCTTGGAGGCGCTCGATACGCTGTTTCAGGTTTCGATTAAGCAGTTCATAGGCGTCCTCCAGATTACGGTTACTGGAAATCCGGAGTTGAAGGGTGTTTCCTCCGCCATCTTCGAACTTAAAGATATTGTAGTACTCAAAATCATCGGGTAGCTGATTTCGAACGCTCTCTATCTTTTGTTTGATCTCGATCGCTTTCAGATCAATATCGCTGCCCTGTTTAAACAAGACCTGAACACCGCCTTCATTTTCACCGGAGTTTGAGTTAATGCGTTCTACTCCACTGATGGTAGCCAAGGCTTCTTCAATGGGTCTGATTACATTTTCCTCCGTTTCTTCAGGTGTGGAATTGAAGTAAGGGATATTAACATAGGCGCCCGGAAACTGTATTTCAGGGAAATACTCTAGTGGCACCATACGGGTAGCAATCATCCCAACCACTACAAGGCTTACAAAAACCATCATCGTAGTTACAGGGCGTTTTACGGCGAGTTCAGTCATGCTCATAGTGCAATCCTCAGGCTAATTCGGTTTCCAGATTGTCATATCGCTTACGATCCATGATCGAATACATAACCGGAATGACCACCAGGGTGAGTAAGGTGGACACTAACAGTCCGCCAATTACAGTAATGCCCATTGGGGCACGAAGTTCGGCTCCGTCGCCAAAACCAATGGCAAGGGGTAGTAAACCAAGGGTGGTTGTGAGTGTGGTCATCAAAATTGGACGAAGACGGGACTTACCACCTTCCATAATGGCATCCAGTTTATCACTTCCTTTTTCACGTAGCTTATTGATCAGATCAATAAGTACAATGGCATTGTTCACCACAATTCCAGCCAGCAAGATCAAACCAATGAATACCACAACACTGATGGTTGTTTTGGTGATGTATAAGGCCAGTATGGCGCCAACCAGCGCAAGAGGAATCGTAAACAGGATGATGAATGGATGAAGCAGTGATTCAAACTGAGATGCCATAACCAGGTACACCAAAAATATGGCCAGGCCTAAAGCGAAAAGCAGCGAGCGAAAAGAATCAGACATCTCTTCGTTTTGTCCGGCCACCCGGGCGAAGATACCCGTAGGCATGCTGGCTTCGTTTATGATGGTTTGAAGTTCGGCTGCTGCCTCACCTAAATCGCCATAGGATAGGTTTGCTGAGATAACGGCAACGCGTTGCTGAGCTACTCTTCGTATTTCGGAAGGTCCGTTAGCTACACGCACGGTTGCAATAGCGCTTAGCGGGATGGAACGCTCCCCGTCCGGGTTCACGACCAGTTGTTTGATTTCATCAACGGAGTTACGGCTTTCCTCTTCCGAACGGACCAGGACGTCAATTTTACGATCGCGATACGAATACCGGGTAGCTACATCGCCACGTACGTTACTTACAATGCGGTCGGCCACTTCATGCACCTGAAGACCAAATGCGGCGGCTCTGTCGCGATCAAACAAGATTTGTACTTCCGGGCTGCCAATTTCCATAGAGTTTTTGATGTCTGCAAAACGACCAGTACGGTTCATGGTAGCCGTGATTTCATCGCTCACTTCTTTGAGCTTATCCAGGTCGTATCCACTGATCTCTACCTCAACGGGCGTTTTGAAGGAGAAGAGGGAAGGTCGGGAAAACTTGTATTGCAGTCCGGGTACTTCCTGCAGAGCGTCTCTCATAGAGCCCATTACCTGGCTTTCGTCACCTGATGAAGAGCTTGAAGCCAGAACAACGTTCAGTTCACCCCAGTTTTCGCCTCCTTCGTCCGGGTTGGCATCCATACGATTGCCTGTTCCGGCTACGGCAAAGGTTGTATGTACGCCATCTTTATCTTTTGTGATATTTTGTACAGATCGAAGCGCCTGGTCGGTTTGTTCAATAGGTGTTCCGGGGGGAAGTTTAAACTCAACTTTAAACTCACCCTGAGAAAGCTGTGGAATCAGCTCAATCCCAATTTTAGGAACCAGCATAAAGCTTCCAACAAGGGCAGCAAGAGCCAACATCAGGACAACCGTACGATTACCCAATGCCCATCCCAGTAACCCAAGGTAGATCGCCTCAATGAGCTGATATCCTTTATCAAATACCCAGACAAAAGGACTGAAAATGAGTTTAAAGAATGCTCCTATCCACTTAAAAAGATAGCGGAAGCCCTTAGCAATCATAGTAGGGAAGGCATAAAAAACACCAACGCGTGCACTTCGCATTCCTCTGCCGACCTTAGATTTTGGCTCATCCCAGTCCAGAGGGGGCAGTCCTTCCCGTTTGCCGCCAAGTGAAGACAACATAGGAATCAATGTGATGGCAACAATTAAAGAAGCGATCAATGAAAAGGTAACGGTTAATGCCTGATCGCGGAACAGCTGTCCGGCAATCCCATCTACAAAAACCAGCGGAAAGAACACGGCGATGGTGGTAAGCGTGGATGCAATGACTGCGGTTCCAACTTCACCGGCGCCCTCGCGTGCTGCCTGAAGAATATTTTTTCCCATTTCTCTGTGCCGGGCTATGTTTTCCAGCACTACAATGGAGTTATCCACCAACATCCCTATACCAAGAGCAATACCCCCCAACGACATAATATTGAGGGAAATATCATTTCCATACATCAGGTTGAAGGTGGCTATGATCGAAACTGGTATGGAAATAGAAATAATGACCGTGGCCCAGAAATTGCGAAGGAAAAAGTACAGTACCAGAATGGCAAGGATACCGCCAATAACACCGGCGTTCCGGACTTCATCTACCGCAGAAGCAATGAAAATGGATTGATCGTATACTTTTTCCATCTTCATATTTGCGGGTAAGGCATCTCTGATCGAGTTCATGCGTGCTTCAACCGCTTCCGCTACGGCTACCGTGTTTGCATCGCCTTCTTTATAGATGGCAATTTCAACAGCCTCTTTTCCATCTAACCGGGTAATGGCTTCCCGTTCTTTATACGCTTGTGTTACCTCCGCTACGTCTTTAAGGTATACGGTATTTCCTTCAACGCGGGTAAGTACAACATTTCTGATCTGGTCTACATCTCTGAATTCATTGAGTGTACGAACCAGGTATTGCTGAGTGCCTTCTTCGAGGCGCCCGCCCGCAAGGTTTACATTTTCAGAACTGAGGATATTGGTAATGGTTTCGATCGGAATATTCAGGAAAGCAAGACGCTCCTGATCAATATTTACCTGGATTTCTTCTTCAAGACCTCCACTTACTTTTACCGAGGCTACACCGCTTGATGATTCCAGATTCTTTTTAAGCTGCTCTTCAGCCAGTACCCTCAATGTTTTTAGCCGGATAATGGCTTGTTGATCATTAATTGACTTGGGCTCTTCTACTTCATCATCCAGGCTGGCGTAATCAATATTGGGATTGCCGGGTGCAGGCTGTTCAGCTGGCCGGGTATCGTCAATAAATAAGGCGTACCGGATAATGGGATCCAGGGTAGGATCGAACCGAAGTGTAACGGGCTTCGTAGCCTGAAGCGGGAGTTGTACCGCATCCAGTTTGCTGATGACGTCAAGGTTTGCGAAATCCATTTCGGTTCCCCAAACAAATTCGAGTACAACATCAGATTGGCCCGATTTGGAGATGGAGCGAATCTGTCGTACCCCTTTTACCACACCAACTGCTTCTTCAATAGGTTTGGTAATCAGGTTTTCGATTTCAAGAGGAGCCGCACCTTCAAACTCCGTTCGGATGGTAAGAGTGGGATAACTCAAATCCGGCAACAGGTTTACGTTAAGCCTGGTCAACGAAACAATGCCGAATAAAAGGATGGCCACTGTAAACATGGCCACCGTTACTTTACGCTTGGTAGAAAAATCAACAATTTTCATGGGTATACCCGTTTAGTTCCAAACTACATTTACGCGGGCGCTGTCCTGAAGGCTGGTTTGGCCAATGGTAACCACCAATTCGCCATCGTCGAGACCGTTTAGTACTTCAATATTACGTCCATTCACATATCCCGTCTGTATTTCTTTTCGGAAAGCAAGAGAATCTTTTACCACAAACACACTCTGTGCAAGGTCTTCCGTGATTACAGCTGCTTTTGGAATCATGCGAATATTTGTCCGGGTGTCGTAAACAACCTTAACACGACCAAACATACCTGGTTTTAGTCGGTTTGATTCATCTTCAACAAAAACAGTGACCTTAAAGGTGCCGGTTGTAGGATCAACCACTGGACTTATACGCTCTACTTTACCGGTGAATGTTTCTCCTGGAAGGGCATCAACCCGAATCTCAGAACGCTGGTTTTTAGATATTTTAGCCATTTCATGCTCAGGTATATAAAGGATGGCCTGAAGCGGATCAAAATCAGTAACGCGGAATGTTTGTGCATCCTGTCCAACAAGATTACCCACTTTGATGAAACGCTCGGAAACCACACCATTGATCGGAGATTTAATAGAACTGAATTCAAGATTAAGCTTAGCCAGATCATAGGCAGATTGCTGGGCCTCCATCTCGAAGCGGGAGTTATCGAAGTCCAGAGCACTAACCAGTTCTTTCTCGTATAGTTCTTTGTTACGGTTATAATCGTTTGTGAGACGATCCAGGGTTGCTTTGGCCCGTTGTACCTCGATTCGATACTGAACGTCTTCAATTTTGGCGATCACCTGTCCTTGTTTAACATAGTCGCCCTCTTCAACAAAAATTTGTTTGATGGTTCCCCGAACCTGAGCCATAACCAAAGCTTCTTCTTCAGCTTCTAGTGTGGCGGTGTTGGAATAGTAAGCCGAGATATTACCCCGATCCACTTCGCTTACTTCTACCGGAATGATGGAAATGCGTTCTCCCTCGTTCTCATTATTCATTTCGTTGTCGCTGTTGCATGCCTGAAAAGAGATGGCGATGCCCGCTGCTACTAAAAGGGATTTGGTGAGACTGGCCTTCATGATCTTGAATTCGATTAGGTGTTTGTTTCGGGATGCCCCTACGCTCGGTTTGGAAAAGGGTTTCGTACATCCCGACACTTAGACGCAGTAAGACTTAAAACGTTTCGGGCAACTTCAATCGAATTAAAAAAGAACGACCCTATTTATTTTTTTCGCAGAATGATGTCGCCGTAGTACCCAACCGAAGTTTCTCTGGTGTTATCGGAATCGGTCATGATTGCAATACCATTAATTCTGGGAGGGGCATCACCAAACGCTTTTTTATAGTCTTCCAATATATTGGCCTTACCAATATTCCAGGTTTTTGCATTTGTATTACCCGACTCAGCCGCCACCATATATACCCATTTAGTGTAAGGATTGGGTGCTATGGTACCCTGTTCGGCTTTGTTTGCCCAAACATAGTTGAGCGCGCGGAGAGGTATTTCATAATTGGTAAAGGTTCGGATAGCGGCGTACTTAACCCGGTCTCTAAGGGATAGCTTCCTGCGATCATAGTCGAACGTGATGTAAATACGTGCCGCGTAATCGTCTCCATCTTTTTTTGTGAGATCTCCATTCGAAAGCACTTGGTCAATCCTCCATTGCCACTCCAGGATAGGGTATTCGACCGGATCCACATCCAGCTTATAAAAAATACCGGAGGCTGAATTCCCTGAGGCAATACCCCGCACAGCGGGTTTACCGTCGATCTCAATTTTTTCATACGAGGTAGTATTACGCTTTGGTAAATCGACCAGGCGCCAGGCCTCATATTCAATATCGTCTGAGACCAGCATCAGAGTTTCCGTCTCCAGAGAAGTTACAGGTACCACAATTACGCTATCCGATTGCTGAGCATATACATCTGTATGCTGGGAATAGCATAAAAAAGCGAGGAGTATGAGTAACCTTTTCATAACGGCGTATCTGAGTGAATGACAAAAAGATAACGAGGTGTATACAAAATGCGTTTGGTTTAGCACCATTTGTTATTAATTTGTGACACTCTTTGAAATAGTGATGGTTTCTGACTCACATCAGAATTAAAAGGGAATCCCGTTCAAATCGGGAGCTGTCCCCGCAACTGTACGTCGGTTTCATTATTTGAAGCACAAGGCCCTCGTCAAGCCACTGTCCGTTATGCACCGGATGGGAAGGCGGCCTCAACGACAAGCCAGGAGACCTGCCATCGAGCATCTATTTCTCGGGAAACTTTCGGGAGTAAAAGTTTCTATGAGGTACATTATGACACGTTTTGTCCTGATTACAGGCATATTATGGCTACTTATTACTAATGCGTTATATGCGCAAGTGACAGATTCACTTACGTTAGATGAAATCCGTATATCTGCTACCCGTATTTATACCGCTGATCGGTATCAGCCGGTTTCTGTCTCACGGGTAGATTCGGGTTTTATACGAACGTTTCCCGCATTCAATGCCGCTGAAGTATTAGCTGCCAGAGGGCCCATTTTTGTTCGTTCTAATGGACTGGGCGGGCTGGCCACGTTCTCTCAGCGTGGATACTCCAGCAGCCAGACTCAGGTACTGTGGAATGGGTTTCAGTTGAACCATCCCATGCTTGGATTAACGGATTTATCCATCATACCGGCCTCCATACTGGGTAATGTGACCATCGCTTCCGGTAACGGTTCTTCCGCGTTTGGTGACCGGGGTGGGGGTACCGTCGCCTTAACGGAACGTACAGTAGATGGTACTGAAGCAAGTGTAACAACCGGGTCTTTTGGATTGACGCAGACAGAAATTGGGGTTTCCGGTGGTGATGACCGGTTAAGGGCTTCGGTGTATGCAGTGAATACCGCCAGGGATAATGATTTCACATATACCATCAATGAGTTCAGTAACGAGGCGGGAGGCTTTATTGATGTAGAACGCCAAAGGGAGCATAACCGTGTAGAACAGACCAGTTTGATTGCAAACCTGGCCTATCAGGAAGGGGAGTCATCCTTTATCAGTTCGGTGTGGGCAAGTCGTAATGAAAACCAAATACCGGGCAGTATCCAAAGTCCCGATTCATCCTTTCAGTTCGATGAATACCTGAGATGGATGAATGCCTACCAGACCCGGATAAATGAACAACATACCATCACTGCAAAAGCATACCTCAACCGGCAAACCCTTGATTTCTTTGACCCTTCATCTGATATAGAAAGTACCAGCCTTACCACTTCGGTTCTGGCGGAAGCAGAAGTAAAAAGCAAGTTATCGAATACCACAGAAGTTATTTCTGTAGTGCAAGCCGGGTATTTGGCGGCTGAGTCGAGCAACTTTGGAGTAATACGTGATCGAACGCAATTTGCTCTCGGACTTCAACTGATACAGGAGCCCGTTCGCAGGTTCAGAATGTACTCAAGTGCACGGTTTGATCATTTCTCCGACTTTGACGGCGCTCTTAGCGGAAGTTTCGGGTTGAATCTGGAACTCTTACCCAACATCCTGTTCTTGAAAGGCCAGGTAAGTCGTAACTTCATAGCGCCGACGTTTAACGATTTATACTGGCCCGGGCTAGGAAATCCAGATATTCAACCCGAAACCAACATAAAAGCGGAGGGGAGCTTACTGGTTCGTACCGTTTCCAGGTTTACATCAGCCAGCCTCGAGTTTACCGCTTACACCGGTTTTGTAGACGGTGCCATTCGGTGGTTACCTGGTGGAGATGGTCTTTTCCGACCTGATAATCTTGAGTCGTTGTCACTTCGTGGCTTTGAAGTGAAATCAGAGCTGGCTCACCGGACGGGCGATGCCCGGTTCTCATGGTTTGGTGAAGTATATCGCAATGTGGCGATTATTGACGAGCCTCGTTTTGAAGGAGATCTTGCAGAAGGTAATCAACTGATTTACACCCCGGAGTGGTTGCTTAAATCAGGCCTTGGGATTTCTTACCGGGTGCTCTCCAGCCAGTTTACCTATGCCTGGACGGGTGAGCGTTTTTCCAGTTCCGATCACCAAAGCATCTTCGATCCGCTTGGGGTATATGAAGTCTCAAACTGGACCACCTCCCTTCGTTTGCCAGTTGGATTGATGGTATTCACTCCGCAATTCGGGTTATACAATGTATTCGACGAGCGCTACCAGGTCATTCTGAACTTCCCGGATGCCGGGCGTAACTGGATGGCTCGTTTAACACTTCACATTCCACTTTAAAACTTACCCTTAACCAGACATCTAAACACATGATAAAACGATACACACTCATCCTGCTTCTGATTGGGATCGGAACGCAGGCTTACGCGCAGGAGCGCATTCTTACCAAACTGATTGTAGGAAATGAAGGAAACTTCACCAGGGGAAATGCTACGCTAACCGAGTTTCTACCCGCAACGCAAACCGCAACTCAGGGTGTATTCAGTACCGCAAATCAAGGGAACGGAATAGGTGATGTTGTGCAAAGTATGGCGGTGATAAACGGCGATTTATACGTGGTTGTCAACAACTCGGCCCGAATTGCCATATTGGATTCGGCTACATACCAACAAAAGGGAATCATTGAGACTGGAGACGGAAGCAGTCCAAGAGAAATTGTTGCCATAAGTGAAACTAAAGCTTATGTAACCGATCTGAATAACTTTGTGTATATTGTAGACCTGGAAAACCGTACTGTTTCTAATGATGTAATACCGGCTGGTATTCAGTCAGATAAAATGATCCTAACGAATGGGATTGTGTATGTTGCTAATTCCAGTTTTGGAAATGACAGCACGCTGTTTGCTATTGATCCCGTCACTGATACGGTTATTGATACGGTAGTAGTGGCACGGGGTCCGGCTTCCATGCAAGTGGATAGTAACGGTCTTCTGTGGGTTGTTTGCACTGGTTTTGCCGGAGTCTTTGATTCCAGTATCGGCGAATTTGGAGGCTTTATTCCGGGAACCTCTCGTCCGGGTGGCCTTTATGCTGTGAGTACCACGACCCGTGAAGTTGTTGTCCAGGCAGAACTGGCCTCTGCCAGAGAAGACATCGCCGTGAGCGAGGACGGACAATTTGTGTATGTGAATAGTGGAGGTATACGGGCATTCAATACCAGTACCCTTGAGTTTTTAGCGGATACCCTGATTCCCGGAAATTTCAATTCGTTTACCCTGGACGACGCGGGTAGTCAGTTCTACCTGGCCAATGCCCGGGATTTTAGTTCTTCCGGTGAGGTCGTTATATACTCGGAATCGGGAGAACAATTAAGCAGTTTCGATACAGGGATTATACCCGGTAATTTTCTTCGCATTTACGGTGATGGTACGTCTACTACTACCGAGTCAGATGATCAGATTTCCGGTTTTAATCTTGCCCAAAACTACCCGAATCCGTTCAATCCAACCACGCAGATCGAATATACTGTACCTCAGTCAGGGCTGGTCCGATTAACCGTGTATAGTTCTGCGGGCCAGAAAATTGTGGAATTGGTAAATGGCATCCAATCTCAGGGTACGCACTCTGTACAATTCAATGGGGCGGGGTTAGCCTCTGGTTTATATATCTATCAAATTCAATACGAAAATAGAATAGAAACCAATAAAATGATTTTATTAAAATAAACGTATAAAACGTCATTTTTTAAAAGCCCTATAGCTTCGGGCTTTTTTTATATCAAGCACTTAAAAACGACATAATAATTACATAACAAAGGTGATGTCCAATTCACTCAATTTAAAAAGGTGGCTTAGCTCAAAAAAGACATTCTTAAGTTGACTAGACTTTATTCCTGCTAATCCTGCAAAAGCTTAATCAATTCCTTTTACAATTAAATATTATGATAGAAATTTGTGCTGTCAAAGGGGTCAGAAATTTTACTCTTGTGGTTTATGGCAAGAGCGATCGCACATTTTGTTTTGATGTAATTGATTCTGCGGGAAAATTCTATGTTTGTCCCGAGCGCTTTGCTACTGCAAAAAGTGCTGAAGCAAGAGCTATATCTCTAATTGGTCGCGCAATAGTTGAAATTGAGCAGCAAAAGTTTGAAGAGTGAATTAGAAGTTTAGTCAGCTAGAATTGGCTCTTGTAACCTAACTGGTTAAGTCGATAAATCGATCAATTCCTCTGCTATCAGGCTATCCAAATTAAGCTTGACAAACTCAGGGTCAACACCATACCGTACAAAATATTCCCTTAACTTCTTAACATTTCCTTGATTAACCATCTTGAAAAATTTTTCTAGAGCATGAGCTTCATTTTTATTTTGGATTGTTAATCGATCAATGTCCTGACAAATTTGAGATATTTCCCGAAGCTGTCGCTGTGGTAGTTTTCTTCTCTGTCTATACTCTGACTTTTTTTTTGGTTGAGTAACCTGCTTATCAGAATTTTTTGACTCAAGTCTTTTAAAACCTGATGATTTGGCTTTTTTTTGGCGATTCATTAGGTCTTTGATG
>JBCBST010000051.1:0-19589 GCA_039819115.1 Bacteroidota bacterium | reverse complement strand
GTGGAAGAGTAGAAGTTCCTCGCTATACAAAAGGAGCTATTGCTGGCGGAAGTGGGACTTGGAGGGATTATTTTGAAGTCAGCGCTCCTTCGGATACTTTGTCATTGTTTGTGTTTCATGTTGATACGCTTGCTAAGTATGATTGGGAGGGTATTCTTAAACAATATAACATCTTAATGCGCTATGACTTGAGCCTTGAAGATTTAGAACGGCTTGACTTTACTGTTACCTATCCACCTGACAAGAGTATGAAAGGAGTGCAGATGTATCCAAAATAAAAACAAATATCTGACTCTGCACTAAAGTAGTTGATATCTGGAGTTATGGGGTAACGCTACCAGCTATAACCGATGTTATCGGTACGATAACACACTGGAATCTGTACGGGAATGAACTACAAACTGAAAGAGGCATTCCAAAATTTTATTGTCCGGGCTATTCTCGTATGAGAGAGGAAAAATCACGGATGGGAGGCCTTAAAAAAGATAGGAATCTTCTAAAGATCATCTGGTGGATATCTATCAGAGTATCTTGTAGTTTTATTGATAATATTGAGTTTAAATCTATACAATATAAAACATTGAAAGCATGTCGGTTCTGTTATAGAGCTATGGCGGAATTGTACTAGTGTTCGCCGTAAGTTTGTCGGTTTTGTTATAACCACTTGTTGTGAAATTTTTGTTGATTATAGTTATCGGTTTTAAGCTGAGCGGAGAATTCATTTTCTTCCATACCTGCTGCCTGTTTTTGGTTTCTGATCGTTCAGACCAAAAAACCGCAGCAAAAACTAAATTTCGTATGGCTATAACGATTTACGATGTGGCTGAACAAGCCGGGGTAAGCATTGCAACGGTTTCCCGGGTATTTAACAGGAACGGTACCGTTTCCAAGGCTACCTGTGATCGGGTTATGCACATTGCAAACGAACTGGGGTATCATCCGCAGATACATGCCCAGGGTCTGGCGGGTAAAAAAAGTAATGTGATCATGGCTCTGGTCCCGGTAATGTCGAACTACTTTTTCATGGAGGTGCTGGGTGGTATCCAGGATAAACTACTAGACAGCGACTATGAGCTGAATATTTTTAATGTGACTCCCGGTAAGGATGCATTCGAACAGGTAGAACGGGTGCTAAAAAAACGAGGTGCCGCTGGATACGTATTTATTTCCCTTCACTTCACTAAATCCGATTGGCAGAAACTTCATACGTATGCGGTGCCTGTCGCACTCATCGACGAATGCTATGCCAGCTTTGATTCCATCAGCGTAGACAATATCGAAGGCGCATATAAGGCCGTCTCTTATTTGATTGAACAGGGATTTGAACGGGTGGCCCTTCTATCGGCACGGCAATCGTCATTACCAGCCAGAGACCGACTTGAGGGGTACAAAAAAGCCCTCAAAGAACATGGTATCCGATATGACAAAAGCCTGGTTTCGACCGGTAATACCACCTATCGGGATGGGTTTACCGAAAAAGCGGGTTACGAAGCAATGGTAATCCTTCTGAGTTCTGAGGCAAAACCAGATGCCTGTTTCTGTATTTCTGATATACAGGCGGTAGGGGCTCAGAAAGCCATGCGGGATTTGAATCAGTGGATGCCGTTAATAGGCTATGACGATATAGAACTGGCTGAGTATATAGGGCTGTCTACGGTTCGTCAACCCATGAGGGATATGGGCTTTTATGCCACTCAAACCCTGATTGATCGAATGGCAGACCCGGGAAGAGCCGTATCGAAAGTGATCTACACCCCCGAATTAGTGGTACGATCATCTACCAGGAAACCACCTGTTCCTCAAGCTACGAGAAAAGGCGAAGACCTGGAAAGAGATAAGCGTTCGGATTTACAACCGGAAGGAAATCCCAACCGATAGGCTCAAGGCTCCAATCTGTTGCGTCTGCTCTGTTCCGTTCACATCAAATTCCGGTTCGGAGCTTATCAGGTCCAGGTTTCCGGATAAGGAAAGGGTACGGCTTAGATGGTATCGTACTCCGCCGCCTAAGCTGAACGCAAAGCCATCACCATCAATATCAGAAGTGCCATCATCGGGATCTAAGGTAGCGCTCATGGTTCCAAACATGACTCGTAAATCGAAGTTCATATCCCTCTTTTTGGATGGAAAGGATAACAGTGGGCCTACCATTAAGTTGCCATACGACCAGAGCGGGTCATTCACGGTCTGAACAGCAAAAGGGTGTGCGGAACCGGATAAAAGTGCCGTAATACCCACATTTTCCGAAAACAGGTAGCCGAAATTAATCAGGTTGATATGGACACCAGTGTCCGCAAACCCCGAGGTTGGATCGGCTGTAGAGGTACTGGCAAAGTCACCAATTGGAAAAGCAGGACCTATTGAGATGGTGATGAATCCTTTTTTTTCAGGCGCTTCCTGAGCGAATACGGAGGTGGTCAGAGAGATCAGGAAAGCGGTTAAGATGACATGTTTCATGGGTATGACGCTGGTTAGTGGTATAGTTAGTTATATGAAGAAAGAAATACATTCGGAAAACAACATAGCGGTGCCCTAACGGTACTTATAGTGGTGCTGGCGTACGCAGGTTAAACGCGGAACATGCAACAATATAACGGAACGAATACGAATGGAAAGGCTATTGTTGCACGATGTTGAAAACGTACACGTTCGTTATTGTCTTTAAAAAGGCAAATCATCGTCCATGTTGTCGAAAGACGGAGACTGAATCTCAAATCCCTCGGCGGGAGGGGCGGAGTGAGACGCAGAGTCCTCGGCTTGTTCAATACGCCAGGCTTTTACTTCGGTGTACCACCGGCCGTTATACTCCCGGCTTTGGATGTCGGTGGATGCGGTAATCTGTGTACCCACTGCTACCGGATGTTTATCAATATTGTCTCCCCACTGGGTAATACATACACTTTTTGGATAGTTGCCGGGTATCTCAAGAATGAATTCCCGCTTTCGCCAGGGGCCGTTCTTACCTTGTCCACCTTGTTCTTCTAATACCTGAGTTACATTACCCTGCAGCTTTAAATCCATATGTATGATTGGTTTTGATAGGTTTCGGTACAAAGGTAGGTTCTGCATCCATAAACCTAAAGGTTGTTTTATCTGAAGGGCTTCAAAACAACCGGAATCTCATGAGCTTTACTTGAAGTTAATGACCACTCTAGTGGGGCTGTCATTCCTGTCCGTCAGCTGACGGACAGGAATCTGATTTGTTGATGATACTTTTGAAGGGCAAAAGTATCCAAAACCCTTCGACTGAGAATATGAACGGGCGTTTGGCAGTCTTTCGCTGACTAAATCCGAAGGTGCTTGTTCTACACATACAACTGATGGGTTCAGGTCTGGTGCGGATTTAGTTGTTTTCATTTGATAAAAACCCGCTCTCTCCAGCTGCACGATACCCCGTTCATATTCTGAGGTCGCCGTTAGAAACAAGATGAAAGCATAAAAGGGCTTCAAACACAACCGGAAGAAATGCGGAACTGGCTTGTGAGGGGTAGAAATGTACGTTCATTGCGAATCTGATCAGAGGATCGGTGGTGGTGATTTTCATTTCTTTCGGCGGTTTTTGGGTACTTTTGTCCGCACAAAAGTGCCACACTCCAATTACCGAAGTACAGATCGAGACTTGAATGGTCCAAGCGGACGCTTGAACCAAGTTCAGGATGACGAAGGATAGAGACGTCAAAAAAAGAAAAACAGAATACAGAATACAGTGTCATTCCTGCGAAGGCAGGAATCTGATTCGTTGATCATGCGTTTATCACATAAAAGTGCCACAACGTTTCAAGTGATACCTTCCCAAGGGAATGGAGAATTAAGTATGTTTCCACCAGTGCATACCCAACCTTCTGTAGGGAATAAATCAACTCATTATCGAAATGACCAGAATACTAACCATCGCATGGATATTAATCGTGTATCTGGCGGGCTGTGATGAACCACTCCGGGTTCAAAGTATATCATCACCGGCTGGAGATAGCAGCCAGTTACCGAATTTGTTTACAGATGAAGACGGCATCGTCTTTATGAGTTGGGTGGAAGAAAGGAATGATACGGCGTCTTTATACTATGCCTCGTATCAGGATCAGACCTGGAGTGCTCCCGTTTTTGTTCAATCTTCTGCACAGTGGTTTGTTAACTGGGCCGATTTTCCATCCGTAATTGCGCATGAGGCAAAACCTATGGTCGCGCATTGGCTGGCCAAAAAACCGGGCGGGACGTATTCTTATGATGTTGAGATTATGTCACTGGTTTCGACGGATGAGGTCGTTCGTTCACCACATACTGATAACACCCCAACAGAACATGGTTTTGTGAGTATGACACCCGTTACCGATTCTACCTTCTACGCGATCTGGCTGGATGGAAGGCATACAGCCGGAAGATCTCATCATGAGTACAGCGATCTATCCAAAGCAATGACGTTGAGAGGCGCTTTACTTTCTGTTGATGAATTGGAATTCCTGGAAGAGTCAGAAATCGATCCGTCGGTTTGCGATTGTTGTAATACTGCCCTTGCCAAAACATCGGATGGCTTAATCGCTGCATACCGGGACCGTACGAGTGAAGAGATCAGGGATATTTCGATTCGGAGGTATGTAGACGGAACCTGGTCGGAGCCGTTTACATTTAGCGACGAGCCGTGGCAAACTTCATCCTGTCCTGTAAACGGACCTCAGCTGTCCGTATATGACGAAATGGTTGCCGTTGCCTGGTTTTCCGGAGCTAATGATCAGCCAAAAGTGAACGTGGCGTTCTCGACAGATGGAGGGAGCGTATTCGCTGATCCTATCACTATTGATTCCGAAACGCCACTTGGCAGAGTGGATCTCGAGCAGGTTGACCGGGACAAAGCATGGGTTAGCTGGATGAGTCGCAACGGTGATACAGCTACGATCAATCTGATGCACATCAATACTGATGGAGAACGGCTTGATTCGCTGGCCCTTTCAACCATCGATCCATCCCGCAAAAGCGGGTTCCCTCAACTCACCCGAACAGAAAATGGACTGTTATTGGCCTGGACCGATATCGAAAAAAAGACGATAGAAGTGGTAGAGGTGCAACTCTAGATAGTGCCAGATTCCCATCTTGGTAGTAAGGAAGAAGGGGTAAGCTTGTTTTACCTGAAGGGCTTCAAACAAAACCGGAAGAAATGCGATACGAGCTTATGAGGGGTTGAACTGTGCGTTTATTGCGAATCTGATCAGAGGGTCATTGGTGGTGATCTTCATTTCGTTCGGCGGTTTTTGGGTACTTTTGTCCGCACAAAAGTGCCATATAAACAAAAGAACGGGAATCTCACGGGTCTTATTCGAAGTTAATGACCACCCCAATGGGGCCGTCGTCCTGAATCAAGCCCGCCTACCGGCAGGCAGGTTCAGGATGACAAAGGATGGAGACGTCAAAAAAAGAGAACCAGAATACAGCGTCATTCCTGCGAAGGCAGGAATCTGATTTGTTGATGATACTTTTGAAGGGCAAAAGTATCCAAAACCCTTCGACGTAGAATATGAACGGGCGTTTGGCTGTCTTTCGCTAACTAAATCCGAAGGTCCTTGTTCTGCACATACAACTGATGGGTTCAGGTCCGGTGCGGATTTAGTTGTTTTCATTTGATGAAAACCCGCTCTCTCCCGCCGCACGATACCCCGTTCATATTCTAAGGTCGCCGTTAGAAACAGGATGAAAGCATAAAATGGCTTCAAACACAACCAGAAGAAATGCGGTATGTACGTGTGAAAGGTAGGAGTATGCGTTAACTTCGTGCCTGTTCAGGGTATGAGCTGAGGTTATCTTCATTTCTTTCGGCGGTTTTTGGGTACTTTTGTCCGCACAAAAGTGCCACACTCCAATTACCGAAGTACAGATCGGGACTTAAATGGTCCAAGCGGATGCTTGAACCAGGAAAGAGCATCAAATAAGAGAACAAAAAAAGGGCGCAGATTATGCGCCCCCTGGGGTCATCGATCCGGAATCCGGATACTTCTTAGCTATACTCTTTCATTGTGATTCGATTAAGCGCTTGTTCGCGGGTAATGCGGCCTCGGTCCAGGTCTTCCAGAATGGATTTTTTAATCTGGAAGTCAATGCGGTCGGGAATGGTTTGATTCCTTTTTTCTAACAGCTCTGGAAAGAGTGCATGTCCGTTGATGTTAAGTGTAACCAGGATGTATTGATCCGATGTTACAGAGGAAAGCGTACGTCCATAATCGATGAGTACTTCTGAAGCGGTATTCTTGAGTGTATTGTAGGCGTCCTGTAGTTCGCTCAGGTACTTGTTATACGCTTCCTTTTCTTCCTCTTTATCAAAGCCGTATTGTGCACGTGAAAACTCACGGTCAAAGCTACTGCTGAATCTCCCGTATACATTCGATGTACTGCGATAGCGTACATCAATGTTAAAGAGTGCGCCAAAGTTGTTCAAGAAGAGATAGTTGGTGTTCCTGTCAGAGGATCTGAAGCCTTTCTTTTCTCCTGTTTCCAGCGCGGTAGTGAAAATGTTGCTCATCACTTTCAGGTCCAGTTCTTCTTTTTGGCTAGATCGGGCAAAACGGATTCTTTTTTGAAAAGACTCGTCGTTAAGTTTGCCTGAGCGATAGTCGTTCAGGTCTTTTTTACTAACGGAGGCTGAATAAATAGGGAGTTCCTCGATTTCTTCATCCGATTCGGTACGGGTGGTGCCCAGTCTTCTTACCGTTGGATTAGTTCCACTTACTCCTCCTACGGTTACTGCTGATTCTGAAAGCGCGCGTACCCTCCCCAGAAGAACACGATTATTATGATTGTTGTTCTTGGAGCCAAACACGATCAGTACCTGTTCATTTTCATTTAGCTGACCAATAGTTGGGGCATAGCTTTTCAGGAACTCGGCCATACGCTTGTTTACGGAAGCCTCATTCACTTCAGGAACATCTTTTTCTCCGTCGGTGGAATACACAAAGGAATAGCTGAAATCTAATTTGTTTCCATTTTCGATGAGGATATTCTGGACAGGACTGTTTGTGGGAACCATGAATATGACTCCATATCCCGGCAGATGGGTTCCGTGAATGTCGGAAGACCGTGAGTTTACTGGAAAGAAGACATTACGTCCTTCGTTTTTAGAGGTCACGATCGATTCGGCCTGAAATAATTCAGATAAAATGTTCTCCATAATGCGGAGATCGCGATTCATGCGTTCTGCATCAAAATTCGCAGATTGGGCAAACAATGTGCTCGTAAGTAGAAACAAGCTGAGGATGGATATAAATAAAGTATGTTTCATGGCAAATGGGATTATTGATTGGAATAAGCAAGGGTCTGAATCAGTTCATCCAGCAGTTGCTCGTTCATTATAAATCGGTTAGCGGTGTTTTCTTGTACAGTGGTTAAATCGTTGGAGATCAGTTCGAGATCGTTGAGTCGACGTTCTTCCAGGTAATTGGCAAATTGGGTAATAGCCTGTTCAAATTGGTCTTGTTGCTGTAGCTGTACAGCGTCCATATACCGGGTCATAAACAGGACGTTTTCCTGCTGTACCTGGTTCACAACCTCAAGTACCTGCTCATTCGTAAGCCCTTCTTGTATTACGGGTGGATTACCAATGGAAATCATCCATTGTCCGTCTTTTTGGTAGGCGGTAAACGAGGTGAAAGAGGAGGCTCCGACTACGACCATAACCACCAGACACAGGGCGTAAGCACCCCGGAGCATAGGCCCTGAAGGGAACAGCACCGATTTAAGTGCAGTCCACCAATTCATGGCTGGCTCAGCCGGGGCTTGTTCCGGCATCATGACCAGTTGTTCAGCCGGGGCTTCGGCTTCCAGATGTTGTAACAGAGAACGGGTTCCGGTTACGTCGGTAAGTTCCTGCCTAAGTGAAGCATCCGTTTTAAGGATGGCCTCGAACTCACTTTTTAAGGGTTCGTTCAGTTCATTGTAGGCATAATCCAACAGGTAGTTGCGGGCTTCTTCTTTAGTCATAGGTAAACGCTTCTTGGGTTATGTTCCAGGCATCAAACGTCACGCGCAGGGCTTTAAGCCCATAGTATAAACGCGATTTCACCGTGTTAATGGGTTGCTCAAGAATCTCGGCAATTTCGTGAAACTTGAGGCCTTCATATTCTTTCATAATTACAACCACACGTTGTTCAACCGGAAGCTGAAGCAACGCTTTGTGCAGCAGAACCATGGCTTCGTTGCGGAGCAGACGTTGATCGGCTGCTGCTGTTCTTTCCTCAGTCTGAGGAGCTGTCTTCAATACTTCAAGAGATGTGGATCGCTTTCGGCCGGCCCGTTTTAGTTCATCCAGGCACAGGCGGTTCGCGATGGTATACATCCAGCTGCCAAACTTATTGGCATCGCTCAACGAATGGATACTCTCATAGGCTTTGATAAACGTGCGTTGGGTGATTTCACTTGCATCGTCGCTACAGGCAAAAAACCGGTAAACAAAGCCGTGAATTTTATGTTGCCACCGGGCCATTAAGGCATTGAATGCGTCCATGTCGCCTTCTCTAACCTGGTGTACTAATTGTGCGTCGTCCATATCGTTTTTCATTACGTAGGCTAAGACGACGCAGTATCCAAAAAGGTTTTAAAGAAACAAAACCTCCTGCTTTCCGTGACACGCCTATGTCCGAAATCACCCAAAACGATATTGACTGGCTGCTAAACCTGAACGGCGCCAATGGTGTTTCTACCGCACCCCTGATTACTGAAAAGCCGGAAAAGAAAGGATCGAAGTTTCGCATACGTCCGTTGCGGTGGCTGACGATGATTGGCCTGTTTGCCGCATTTAGTATTCTTCCTTTTTTCCTATTGATCCGGGTTTCACTCTTAACCCATAACACCTACGGGATACACCCATGGATGGCACTTCTTGCCGGAATGGGCAGTACCGTTCTCTTTTTATTGATTTATATCTTCGTGGCTTTTGCCCGGGCTAAACGAAAAAAAGTAGTGGCGAAGCTCAGTTTATATGCCTCCACTCTGATGGTACTGGGATATTGCGGATACAGCTTACTCTATCTCTCCTCGATGAATGCAAAAACCGAGGCCATTCAATCGGTATACACGTCACTGCACCCCATACTCCGGGTGGCCATCACAACGGTTACCCTGGCAGATAATGAGCTGCTGATTACCGACATATCCCGAACAGCGGAGGATTATAAGCGGTGGGGATTACCGGTAAATGAAAGTTCTCTGCACTTTAAACAGGACGACGGATTCGTACACGCCGTAGACATACGAACAAAAGGGCATTCTGAACTTCGAAATACACTTGTTGAGCAAAGCTTACGATTAATGGGATTATACACGTTGAGACACACCGGAACAGCCGATCATTTACATATTTCAATACCCCGGGGAAAATGAAACGCTAAGAAAATTGTTTATAACCCCGATAATCACGACCATCGTGCAACCACTTATGATCTGAGATATTTTTATGGGCGTTATAAAATTCTACGAGCAGGTAAATAAAAACTTTGACAAGGCTGCTCCATTCACGAGGTTTGATCAGGGACTTCTTGATCAAATCAAAATCTGCAACACCGTATACCAGGTTACCTTTCCTCTTCGCCGCGATAACGGAGATATTGAAGTGGTTCAGGGCTGGCGGGTAGAACACAGTCATCATAAAACGCCCACCAAAGGTGGAATTCGCTATAGCCATAAAGTGGATGAGGACGAAACCAAGGCCCTTGCTGCGTTAATGACGTATAAATGCGCGCTGGTTGACGTACCCTTTGGAGGGGCGAAAGGCGGGGTTAAAATCAGTACCCGGAAGTATTCAGAATCGGAACTGGAACGTATTACCCGGCGCTATACCTACGAGTTGGTCAAAAAAGATTTTATTGGTGCCGGAATTGATGTGCCGGCTCCCGATTATGGTACCGGAGCCAGGGAAATGGGCTGGATCCTGGATACCTACCGCCAGATGAAGGGGGACGAATTAAATGCGAATGCCTGCGTGACCGGGAAACCCATCCCGCAGGGTGGTGTCAGGGGAAGGACGGAAGCAACGGGTAGAGGCGTCTATTTTGGTATCCGGGAGGCATGTAGTATTAAAGCCGACATGAAAGCTCTTGGTCTTGAAACAGGAGTTGAAGGCAAGACTTTCGCCGTTCAGGGCCTGGGTAATGTAGGCTATCATTCTTCCTTATACATGACGAGTGCCGGTGCAAAGCTGGTTGCTGTTTCAGAGATGGAGGGTGCTATTTATGACGAAAAGGGCATGGATTTACAGGCACTGATGGATTTCCGGAAAGAAACAGGAAGTATCATCGGGTTTGGAACCTCCAAAGAATTGCCATCTAATAAAGATATCTTCAAAGTGGAGTGCGACATCTTGATTCCGGCTGCACTGGAAAGCCAGATTCATTCCGAAAACGCGCACGAAGTAAAGGCCAAGATCATTGCTGAGGCTGCCAATGGTCCTACCACGGCTGATGCCCATGATGCTCTGAAAAAAAGAGGGGCTCTTATTATTCCGGATACCTATTTGAATGCTGGTGGTGTTGTCGTTTCCTACTTCGAATGGTTAAAGAATATTCAGCATGTGCGGTACGGACGTATGAACAAACGCTTTGATGAAGCCAGCATGCGTCGGGTTCTGGGTGCGGTTGAAGATGTGACCGATACCCGGTTCACCAACACTCAAATGGAGGATTTGGCCCGAGGTGCAGGCGAAGCCGACCTCGTGGACTCTGGACTGGAAGAAACCATGATTACCGCTTACCGGGAAATTGTTGACATCCGCGATCATCACAAAATTGGTGATCTCCGTACAGCGGCTTTTGTAAATGCGATCAATAAAATTGGCACCCTGTACGAAATGATGGGCATTTTCCCTTAAGTATCCAGCCGCTTGATGAGCGTAAAACGGGTGTGATCTTTAGGGAAATCATCGATTTGCCCGGCCACAGTGTATCCTTGCTTCTCATAAAAGCCCCGAGCTTGAAAATCGAAGGTATCCAGTACTGAGAGGTAGGCACCATGCTTCTTTGCCTGTTCCTCGGCCTGCTCCAGCAACTGTGCACCATAACTCTTTCCCCGGTATGCTTCCCGCACCCAGATCATTTTAATATCCAGCACATTCCAGTACCCAACCCCTGCCAGTATTCCACCCGCAATGGTGCCGTTCTCATCTTTCAACGCCAGGTAAATGGGTGTCCACATTTCATTTACGGCAGGAGCATTCAGCAAGTTAAACGTGTTTAAGCCATCGGCCACTACCCGGGCTTCAGTCTCGTTAATGGTTTCTATGTGAAAGCTTGCATCACCCATTATAAAAAGCGGTTGCTATGGCTGCGAATTGTTTTGGCTTGTCCAGAAAGGCATAGTGCCCGGCATCGTCAATCACAACTAAGGCTGCTTCCTGTATACCCTCTTCGATGCGTTCGGCCTGGTACAAAGGAGTGGCTTCATCGTTTCGCCCCCAAAGCAGAAGCACCTGATGCGGAATATTGGGCAGGCAGGGTTCCAGGTACTCCGTTACACTCAAAACGAAGGTCTCCCGCATTACCCCAGATAACTGGCTGTAATCGCTGGATCCCAGACTTTTCCAGAAATCGGTATTCCTCAACCATTGTAACCCCTTGTCGCGCAGAGGGCGGGGTAGAATGACAAAAGGTGCCTTTGCCGTTTTAGCCAGGTATTTCCGGACGTAGTACCGGGGAGAACGCTTGGGTTTCATGCCGGCGCCACCCGTGATTAATACCTTATCAATACGGTCCTGGATAGCAGGTCGGGCACAGAGTTTAAGGGCAATGCGGCCTCCATAGGAATGAACGAGTAAATCAACCTGTGGCTGTTCCAGAGAGGCGATAAAGGCCTCAACAAAATCGGCATAGGCGTCGATATTCCAGGGTTCAGCTGGCTCGGGAGAGTCACCAAAACCAGGCAGATCGAACACATAGCAGGTTCGGATATTTGATAGAGCAGTGGAAACGGGTTTCATCGCCCGCCGGCTGCTTCCCCATCCGTGAAGCACGATGAGTGGTTTCCCGGAACCAAACACTTCAAATGCAATGGGTTGTTCTTTATGAATGAACGTATCGAAAATACTAAGCCTCCTTTTCGTAAAAGATAGCTAACAAACCGGAAGTTGGCACGCATAGGCATCGAATTCTTGAACGATGGTCATAGGGCAGGGGTTAACCTTTCCAATTCAGAAATTAACCTACCTATGATGATCGAAACAGGAACAAAAATGAATATAAACTTTGAACTTAAGGTGGTTCAAAACGGGGAAGAAAAAGAAGTAGGGTTTGGAGCGTTGCTTACCCAGCCCACGGTTGTATCGGTATATATGAAGAACAATACGGGCAGCTGTGATAAGCAAACAAAGAGCCTGGCCGATGAAAGCGCCTGGTTTCAGGAGCATGGATATAACCTGGTGGCAATCAGTAAAGACACCTGCGGTTCGCACAAGCGTTATGCCGATAAACAAGGGATTACTTTTACATTAGCTTCCGATCCGGACTACAAGTTCGCCGAAGCTACTAACTCCTTGGTAGAGAAAAGTATGTATGGAAAAACATACGAAGCACCCTCACGTTCTGCTTTTGTAATTGACACAGATGGTACTATCTTGGCAACCATTGAAAAAGTTAATACAAAAGACCACGCAGGAGAGCTCAAGGCATTAATTGAAAGCCTTTAAATAGCATCATCCGAAAGCCCCTTCCTTCATGAAATCACTGGTAATAGTCGAGTCCCCAACCAAAACCAAGACCATCAAGAAGTACTTGCCTAAAGGATACGTGGTGGATTCTTCTATGGGGCATATTCGCGACCTTCCATCATCTGCAAAAGAGATCCCGCCAAAGTTTAAGGGGGAATCATGGTCTACCCTGGGCATTAATGTGGACGAGGATTTTGAGCCCCTGTACGTTATTTCTGCCCAGAAGAAGAAGGTGGTTAAACGCCTGAAGGATGAACTTAAAACAGCAGACGAACTCATTCTTGCAACGGACGAAGACCGGGAAGGGGAAGCCATTTCGTGGCACCTGTTGGAAGTGCTGAAGCCTAAAGTGCCGGTAAAGCGCATGGTATTCCGCGAGATTACAAAAGAAGCGGTTCAGAATGCTCTTAAGAATACCCGCGAAATTGATATGAATCTTGTGTATGCCCAGGAAACACGGAGAATCCTCGACCGGTTGGCAGGCTATACCATTTCCCCGTTATTGTGGAAGAAGATATCGCCCGGCCTCTCAGCAGGCCGTGTTCAATCGGTTGCTGTTCAGTTTCTTGTACAACGGGAACGGGAGCGGATGAAATTTAAAAGTGGTACCTACTACGATTTACAGGCTGATGTACAAAAAGCCGGAGATGATTATGTGTTTAAGGCCGATCTCACCCATCTTAATGACAAACGCCTGGCCACGGGCAAAGACTTTGACGAAAATACCGGCCAGTTAAAAAAGCCGGATGCTGTTGTTTTACTAGACGAAGCCGCTTCCAAAACCCTCGTTGATCAATTGAAGGAAGCCGATTGGTCGGTTTTCTCCGTGGATGTAAGTACTCAGAAGAGAAACCCGGCTCCACCCTTCATCACCTCTACTCTTCAACAGGAAGCCAACCGTAAATTCGGACTCTCTGCACGGGATACCATGAGTGTAGCTCAAAAGCTGTATGAGAAGGGTTTTATCACCTATATGAGAACGGATTCTACCCGATTGTCTAACCAGGCTATTGATGCAGCCCGAAAAGAAATTGTGGCTCAGTACGGGGACGAATACCTGTTTGAGCGGGTACGCAACTATACGGCAAAAGGTAAAACAGCCCAGGAAGCGCACGAAGCTATTCGTCCGGCGGGCTCTTCATTTATACATCCGGAAAAATCAGGACTCAGCGATCGCGAGTTTAAGCTGTACGATCTGATCTGGAAACGGACTATATCTACTCAGATGGCCGAAGCCGAACTCGAGTTTACGAATGCAACCATCCGTGCCAAGCAAAATGGAACCACGGCTGATTTCAAAGCCAGTGGTAAAAAAATCGTATTCCCTGGGTTCTTCCGCGCGTATGTAGAAGGTAGTGATGACCCTGAAGCAGCGCTCGACAGCCAGGAGGTGTTTCTTCCTACTCTTGTGTCCGGTGATGGTATCAACCTGGAAGATCTTGCGTTTAAAAGTCACGAAACCAAACCACCGGCGCGCTATACCGAGGCAACATTGGTAAAAGAACTGGAAAAAAGCGGGGTAGGTCGCCCAAGTACGTATGCTACGGTTATCTCTACCATTCAGGATCGCGGTTATGCGCACCTTGAAGCTAAAATGCTCATCCCCTCCTTTACTGCATTTGCAGTAACCGCGTTGTTGGAGCATCATTTCCCGGATCTGGTAAACTCACAGTTTACGTCTCTCCTTGAGGATAAACTGGATGACGTAGCTAACGGCAAGCAGGATCCTATACAATACCTGTCGGACTATTATAAAGGCGAATCCGGCCTGAAGGCTAAAGTAGATGTACAGGAAGATAAAATTGATCCTCAAACCGCTAAAATGTTGAATCTTCCCCTGGATGGCCTCAATGGGATACAGGTGGCTGTAGGGCGGTTTGGTCCGTATGCAAAAATGCAAAAAGATGGAGAAGAGATAACGACATCTCTGCCCAACGACCTATATCCCAGCGATATCTCTGTGGATAAACTGGAACAGCTCATTAAGTTGTCGGAAGAGGAAGATAAACCAGTAGGGCATGATCCCGAGACCGGGCAACCTATCTATCTGCTTTCGGGACGTTTTGGGCCATATGTTCAACTGGGGGAAGTGACTGAAGAGAATAAAAAGCCTAAGCGTGTTAGCTTATTGAAGGGCATGGAGCTGGAAGACGTTGACCTGGAAACGGCCTTAAAGCTATTAGAACTTCCCAGAAGTTTGGGTAATCATCCCGAAACAGGGAAAGAAGTCAAAGCCGGTGTGGGCCGCTATGGACCTTATGTAGTGCACGACGGGAAGTTTAAATCGCTGGGTAAAACCGATGATGTATTAACGGTAGGCCTGGAACGGGCGGTAGAGTTAATTGCACAAAAGAAAGCCGGTGGTGCCCGCGGTAGCTCTGAGCTTAAAGATCTTGGTGAACATCCCGAAACGAACCTTCCGATTAAAGTGATGAGTGGCCGGTATGGTCCTTACATCAAGCACGGAAAAAAGAATATCGGATTACCAAAAGATACTGATCCCGAGAAGTTTGATCTTGGTGATGCATTGCACCTGATCAAAGAAAAAGGATAAATCTTGTTTCCCAGAGCCTCCACGCCCGAAGAACTACCCGCTCTTTTTGTGGAGGCCTGGAACAAAAGAGATGCCGAAGCTTTACCCAGTTTGTTTGAGGAGGAAGCCGAGTTTGTAAACGTGGTTGGCATCTGGTGGCACACCCGGGAAGAAATACAACGGGCTCATCAGTATGGACTAACGGTCATCTTTCAGGATTCAGATTTGAAGCTTCAAAAGACAAAGATAACCGAGCTGGGGAGCGATGTTGTGTTAGTACATGCTAAAATGAGGCTTACCAAACAGTCTCCTGAAGCGGGAATAGCCAAGCCCCTTCCCCGACAGAACATCATGAGTTTTATAGCCATCAGAAAAGAAGGATTCTGGAGTTGTAAATCTGCCCACAATACGGATGTTGTACCTGGTGTGGAAACCAACATTGTGGATGAACAGGGGAAGATGAAGTCGGTAAGCTATCGGTAACCTGTAGTTTGTGCTAGTTGCGGCTCTTATGCGTGGCCCTTAAAAATGGGTTCAGAGTGGGAACAGACGTAAAACTTCATCAAACAAAAGAGAGTTATTTGTCAAAGTGCCTGGTGCATAATTGATTGGAGCAGCTACTCATTACAATCAAGTCTATGAAGTACTTCAAAAAAGGGGCTATCGTATTAGCCTTTCTCTTACCCTTTATTGCTTATACAAAACCTTCGCCAGGCGATGGAATTACCGTATTCATAAATGTAGATGTGATCCCGATGGACGGTTCAGATCGGGTAATCAATAATGCGACGGTGGTTATTCAACAGGGAACAATTATAGAAATTCTTCCGTCGGGTGGATTTGACCCCAAAAGCCGGGAAGTAGATCAGGTGATTGATGGACAAGGTAAATACCTGATGCCTGGACTGGCAGAAATGCATGGTCATGTTCCACCAACAAAACCACCTGTAAACGCTCCATCTTACATGACTGAGGATTATGTGAAAGAAACCTTGTTTTTGTACGTTGCAGCTGGTGTTACCACTGTTCGGGGGATGCTTGGGTGGGCGGATCAGCTGGAACTAAAGCAAAAGGTAAAAGAGGGCGATTTGGTGGGTCCAAACCTGATTTTAGCCGGACCCAGTTTTAATGGAAACTCGGTTTCATCGGCGGAACAGGCCCTGCAAAAAGTGGAACAACAGAAAAAGGAAGGCTGGGATTTACTAAAAGTTCACCCCGGACTTACAAGAGATGAGTATGATGCTATGGCAACCAGGGCAACCAGGGCAACCAGGGCAACCAGGGCAACCAGGGCAAACGAGCTTAACATTACATTTGGCGGGCATGTGCCTCAGGCAGTTGGCATAGAACACGCTCTTGAGATGGGACAGCATACCTTTGACCATATGGATGGTTATGTAGCATATCTGCAGCATCTGAAAGAAGAAGAGCTGGAGAAAAGCATGTCAGAAATCATCCGGTTAACGAAAGAAAAAGACGCCTGGATTATACCCACACAAGCCCTTTGGGAAACACTGATTGGCGCTGCCGATTATTCCGCAATTCAACAGTATGATGAACTAAAATACATTCCTAAATCGCTTCGGGAAAGCTATGCGAACTGGGTTGAAGCAAACATTGGTCCCGGTGGCACAACAATGGATGGTATGGCTCACGCTGACTTAAGACAAACCTTGCTGAAAAAGATGAATGACGAAAACGTTAATCTTTTGATGGGAACAGATGCCCACAGCTATTCAGTGTGCCCGGTTTTTCCATCCACCGTGAATTGGAGGTTATGAAAGACGCAGGGTTAACCCCCTATGAAATTCTTCGAACGGGTACAGAACAAGTGGCCCGATATATGGAGCCGTGGGGAAAATTTGGAATGGTTAAAGAAGGGTATAGTGCAGATTTACTCCTTCTAAATGAAAACCCGTTAAAGGATATAACCCATATTAAAAATCAGGCTGGGGTAATGGTTGGCGGGCGTTGGTATACCAAAGCGTGGATTGATAGCGAGCTAGAAGCTCTGGAGACAAAACACAAACGTTGAACCGCATACGGCTAGTCGAATGGGCAGGTTTTATCGGGAGTTAAATATTAAAAAGTGTAAAAAAACTAAGGCCAACTTTGTTGATAAGTGAAAGTAAATCACCTCTGGACGGCTAAAAAAAGGGGTTTTCAGGGCTAATATTTGTAAACAAATCCATAAAGAAAAAATGAGTGTTCTCCGATAACGGGGATTCTAGAAGGACACTAAATACAAATACTATGCTAAAAAGATTGACGCTGCGGAGTAAACTATGGGTACTCAGCGGCATTCCATTAATTGGGTTCTTGGTATTGCTTCTTAATAATGTGGTTGGAGATATACAGGTATCCAGCGAACTGAAAGGACTGACACAAGACATTGAGATTGCAACTTCGGTACGCGCAATTATTACCGAGGTTCAAAAAGAACGAGGCCGTTCAAGCGGCTACATTACCAGCGAAGGCAGCCGGGAGGCTTATGCACTGCTTGAAGCTCAGCGCAAACAAACCGATGCGGTACTTCAGGAAGCACGTCTTCGGTTTAAGCAAAATGAGCAGCTTAGTGATGTGAAGGACGTAGATGAGTCTATCAAACGATTTCTCTATGCTCAGCAAACCTTATTCTCTCTGAGAGGAAAAGTAGACGCACGGGATTTTGATGAGCTTAGCCTGTTGCTGGCTTATACCGATTACGTAAAAGACGGGTTAACGGTATTTAATGCGATCGGAAAGAGCAGCCCGGACTATGAAGTGGGATCCTCCCTGCTTTCGCTCTACTATTTCTTAACATATAAGGATTTCCATGGCCAGGAGCGGTCTATTTTATACGGTGCGTTTACAAAAGACACAACCGATGTGGATTTATATGGACGGTATACCTTTACCAAAAACAGTAAGGACTTCCTGAACAACCAGTTTCTGGCGCTCATGTCGCCCGAAGAGCGGGATTCCTATAACCTGATCACACAAAGCCTGGCTGCCGACAAAGTGAAATCGTACTTCAGCACGTTTGAAGCCAACGGTCTGGACGGTAACTATCAGAGTGATGCAGAAGCATGGTTCTCCGCAATGACCAGCTATATGGGCGAGCTTGGAGGTATGGAGCAAATCCTTTCGGATAATGCAGACTCCAAAAGTAAGACGGTAATTCGTACAGCTACCACCCGGTTATGGATTAGTATCGGGGTGATTGTTGCCGCGTTAGTGGGTATCGGTTTGCTGACCATTCTGGTAATGAACAGCATTATGAAACCCATACTAGCCATTTCTGAGCAGTTACTGGAGGGCTCAATAGAGACTAACCAGAACTCAGATGTAGTGGCACGGGCCAGTAACCGTATTGCAGATGCCAGCATTGATCAGGCGGCATCCTTGCAAGAAACTTCCGCTGCCTTCGAGGAAATGTCGGCCAATGCGAAAACGAATAGCGTACATGCTGCCGGCGCGCAGGAATCATCTCTCACGATGCGCAAAGCTGCTGAAAAGGGATCGGATGAAATTGCATTGCTTGACGCCGCAATGAACGACATCAAATCATCGAGTGACAGCATCTCAACCATCATTAAGACCATTGATGATATTGCATTCCAGACCAATATTCTGGCACTGAACGCAGCCGTAGAAGCGGCCCGGGCCGGCGATGCGGGTAAAGGGTTTGCCGTGGTTGCCGATGAGGTACGAAGCCTGGCACAGCGATCAGCAGAAGCTGCCCGCAAAACTGCCATTGAGATCGAAACATCCATTCAGAACAGCAAACGAGGTGTAGATCTGAACCAGTCAATTCGTGCGGTCTTTGACGAAATTCTGGATCGTGCTCGTGATGTGGATGATGCCATTGCAGGGATTGCAGCTGCAACCAAAGAGCAGACCACAGGAATTGATGAAATCAAATCGGCGGTACAAAACTTAGATATTACCACACAGCAGAATACGAGCATCTCTGAGGAGACCGCGGCATCGGCAGCTATCCTGAGCGAACAGGCAAACCGTATTTCAAAACTGGTGGATGATTTGAGCACAAAAGTGATTGGTGGCAACGCAGAACATCACATCCAGAATAAGCAACAAAGTGGAGATGCCTCATTGGGAACGTCGTTCGTCACACCAACGGGTAATTTTTCACTGGATGATGACGAAACGGATGAAAGACCCCGTCGTCCAGCGGCGCCACAACAAGAGTTCCGTTTAGAGGAACCGGAATCGTTTAACGGATTCTAGGCCAGACCGATTTAGTGGGTAGGTTTCCGGCAGGCACTCATGGTATGATGGGTGTCTGCTGGTTTCATTTTTTCCACCTGGTACTCAACCGTTATAACCTCATTTCTATTTCTTCCTTCCTTCCCTTCTCATTCCTTTTTAACCTAGCGTTATGCCTTG
>JBCBST010000050.1:0-19990 GCA_039819115.1 Bacteroidota bacterium | reverse complement strand
CCTGATTGTCTAGATAGGCGAGTTCTTCATCATGACAATCAGGGGTTTCATCCCTCCTTTCTGGATTACCTGAGTACCTTTGAATTCAAGGGTACCATACTTTCAGCAACTGAAGGCGAGTTGATTTTCCCAAATGAACCGGTACTCTCTGTTCGGGGTAACCTCATTGAAAGCCAGATCATAGAGACCTTATTGCTGAATACCATCAATTTTGAGTCCCTGATCGCAACCAAAGCATCCCGGATCTGTTATGCTGCTAAGGGAAAGAGCATACTCGACTTTGGTCTGCGCCGTGCCCAGGGATGGGGCGGTCTCCAGGCTTCGAAAGCGGCCATTATTGGCGGTGTACAAGGTACATCAAATGTACTAAGTGGAATGCAGGAAGATATTCCGGTTAGTGGTACTATGGCTCATTCCTGGATTCAGTCGTTTGAAGATGAACTCACTGCATTTAGGGCCTATGCCCGGCACTACCCCGATGATACTGTTTTGCTGGTTGATACCTACAACACATTAGAGAGTGGTATCCCTAATGCCATTCAGGTCGCTCATGAACTTGAACGCGCAAGTCATAGGCTAAAGGCGATTCGACTTGACAGTGGTGATTTAGCCTATCTTTCAAAAAAAGCCAGAACGATGCTGGATGAAGCAGGGCTAAGCTACGTAGGTATTGCAGCTTCGAATCAGCTCGATGAACACCTGATACGCAGCCTCGACGAACAAGAAGCCCCTATCGATTTCTTTGGCGTAGGCACAAAACTGGTTACGGCTTATGATCATCCTGCACTGGATGGAGTGTATAAGTTGAGCGAGGTAAATGGAGAAGCCAAGCTTAAAATTTCAGATAATGTTGAGAAAATTACTTTACCGGGAGTCAAAAACGTAACCCGGTATTACGGTGGCGACGGTATGATGATCTGCGATGGAATATCGCTGGCTTCAGAAACAGAGCACCACACCATTCATCATCCACTCTACCCTGCAAAATTCACCAATGTAAGCGCCTATCAACCCGAATCCCTACTCAAACTGGTTGTAGACAGAGGAAGACGGATAGCCAACCTCCCCACTGCTCTGCAAAGTCAAGCGTACGCCTCGAAGCAATTGGCACGTCTAAACCCCGAGCACAAACGATTTGATAACCCCCATGTATACAAGGTTGGCGTAAGCAAACCCTTGATTGAACTCCGTGATAACCTGATTACATCTTTTTCTTAACCTGCTATGCAAGCTCTACTGCTTATTGATATTCAAAACGATTTCTGTCCGGGTGGGGCACTACCTGTGGCCGGAGCACACGATATCATTGCACCAATAAATGCCCTGATGCACGGTTTTGATGTGATTATAGCCACTCAGGATTGGCACCCCCACACACATTCCTCATTTGCGAGTAATCATTCTGGTAAACAGGCTTATGAGACCGTCAGTATGCCATATGGCAGCCAGACCCTCTGGCCCGATCATTGTGTTCAGGGTAGTGCGGGGGCCGGACTGCACCCCTTCCTCAATCAGTATCCAATTCAATCCATCATTCGAAAAGGGTTCAGACCAGATATTGATTCCTATTCTGCTTTTTTTGAAAACGATCGCGTAACCCCCACAGGCTTGCACGGCTTACTACAAACCCTCGGGGCAGATCAGCTTTTTGTGTGTGGGTTAGCAACTGATTTTTGCGTTAAATGGAGTGCCTTAGACGCCATAGACCTTGGATATTCCGTACACCTCATCCATGATGCGTGTAAAGGAATTGATATCGATAACTCCCTGCAGCTCGCAATCCGTGAAATGGAAGAAGCCGGGGTAATCTTTACATCTACTTCTCGAATTCACCTATGAGTACGTACGACATCGGAATACTTGGGGGAGGTCTTGCTGGCATGTCAACCGCACTTGAGTGTACGCGAAAAGGGGTATCCGTACTTTTGATTGATCCTAACGGAATCGCTGGTGGTGCTTCCGGTACACCATTAGGGCTGGTGAACCCGGCTACAGGCAGGTTTGCCAGTTTAAGCTGGCGAAGCGGGTTATGCTTCGAAGCCATTACAGAAAACCTTAAGCTGGCACAAGCACAATCCAGCAAGACGTTTTATAAAAGAACGGGAGTATTACGACCTGCTCAAAACGGGGATATTGCGGTCAAGATGAAAAAGAACAGCGAAACTCAATCCTGGCCCGATCAATGGAATCAATGGTTGAATTGCGATCAGGTTAAAACCATAAACACGGAAGTACATTGCGTTGATGGAGGAGTCTGGATACCAGTCGGACTTACTGTTAACATAAAGGAATACCTCTCCGCGCTGTACCATATACTTAAAAAGAAAGACGTTGGCTTTTGCTTACAGCCCTATGCTTACACCCTAAACCAGGATAAGACATGGACCATATCACCCGCAGAACCTTCACCGGCAGCTTCGTTTACCTGCTCTAAACTGATTACCTGTAGCGGAGTATCTGCATCGGAAATGCCCGAGTGGAACACCCTGCCTTTAATACCGGTAAAAGGTCAATGCGCGACGTTTTCTACCTCCCAATACGATTACGATCATGCGATTTCAGCATCCGGTTATGTCTCTTCACTTGCTGATGATTTCTTCGTGATGGGAAGTACCTATGAGCATCGTTTTGATTCAATGCTGCCTGATGATAAAGGAAAGGCCTACCTGGAACAACGTTTATCAACTGTCATACCCGCTTTATATTCCCGTTCCTCTGTACAGGAAATGTGGGCCGGAGTTCGCGCTTCTACCCCTAACCGAATGCCTGTTCTGGGACGTCATCCCGAGATCGAAACACTCTTTCTTTATACGGGTCTTGGGTCGAAGGGCATGTTATACAGTGCCTACCTGAGCCGGTTATTGATGGAGTTTATAGAGTTCGAACAAGAGCTACCGGCTGAAGTATCAATCCTTCGGTTTTGATGGGGTTTTACGCTGTTCCACCGACTTGAACTCCCCGTATTCATTTACTAACACTTCACTCACAATGGTGTTTTTGTTTACCTCTCGCATCCGTTCCTGGATATAGCGCTGGTGTTTCCGGGATTTTTTTTGATTTACCAAATGCTGCACTCTCTGCCATGCATGGAGCTCGTTGGATGGCTTTCCATCCCAATAAATGAGAAATAAACGATCCAGTTCGTCTTTATAACCTGGTTTAGCATTCTTTTTTATAAGCCACGTGATGGCATAGCTGAACGGTAAGGCAAAAATAAAAGCGATAATCTCAAACATAAAAAAAGCCCGCTACTCGATGAACTTCATGCATCGAATAACGAGCTTTACATTGGTTTAGTTCTGGTTCTTAGAACCTAAATACTAACCCACTAAAGGCTACAGCACCAGCACTTCCGTTGTTCTCGGAGTTACCCACATTAGCCACACTGAATGAGAACTCAAGAAAGCGTAGGTCCAACCCTGTTCCGAATGAGTACGCTGTTGAAGAAAATCCACCTACACGCATACCAGTACGAATGGGCAGGAAGTTAAAGAACCGGTATTCAAGACCCAGGTTTAGAACGCTTCTTCTGCTGTTCACTCCGTTTCCATTGAACCCAAATCCATAATCGACTGATGTGGTAAATTTACCAGTCGTCAGTGCTGCACCGAAATTGTACATACCTGGCAATTCGTATTCGAGCTCTTCACCGTTTTCTGCTGTAAATCCACCGTAAACATCGTTTTCCAGAGAATCGGCCAGATTATCGAAGTAGTCCTCAATGGTCTCTGAACCTGTGGCTCCCCGGAATTCAAACACACCATCTGCGGCAATGTTAGTGGGTCGATCGTCAAAGGTTACGGCTCCTAAATCAGTCACCGACATGGAAAGAATCAACGTTTTCTTTTTGCCAAGAAAGCCAGGTAATAGAGGTACACCGGAGATATCCATGGTCGCAGTGGCACCTAAATCCACACCAAAACCTGAACCTACGGTTCCAACATCCCCTCCGTCGTAATTGTCAAATACTTCGAAGTCCGGTGTATCCTGGTCTGCCAGAATTGCGGCGTTTCTTGCATCGGCGTACGACCTGAATTCATCGGCAAGGTCACCATAGAATGTTCCTGTATAGCTGAACTGGTGATCGATCTCACTTCCACCTGTTGCAACAGTCAGATCGGAGGTGAGCTGTGCTGTACCTGCCTGTAACCCAACGATATACTTAGGGGCCACACCTGCAAATACTTTTATATTCCTTGCAAACAACAAGTTGGGTAGTGCAAGTACCTGACGGGCGTAACCAACCGAAACCTCAGTAAAGCCGGCACCGGTAAATTCAAAGTTTACTGGCACACCGTCGCTGAAATGTCGGGAGTCCAGGCCATAAACGGCTAGTTCGGCCAGTCCTTTGTTTAACGTCGTTTGAATGTCGAAACGTGAGCGGACCGCTAAACTGAACGCCTGCTTCTTCCCTCTGTGGGAAACTCCCAATCCAATGGTGCTTATCGTAGTGGATAGCTCTCTGGTGTTGGATGAACTGGAACCAAACCAGTCATTCAGGGCTTGCTGCCCTAAACCTGGCTGACCACTCTGGTCGAGGAAACTGAGCGAGAGTCCATCAGTAAAATACTCATTATACACGGACAGGTTAGCCAGCGTACCTCCCGATTGTAATCCAAATGGGAGAATTCCAATCTGGGTATTATTCCGATGGTTCTTCAACATCAGGTTCGCTGGGTTGATAAAGTTGGCGTCGTACCCATTAACGTACGCGGTACCACCGCCCCCCATACCGAGAGAACGTGAGTTGTAGTGTCTACCCTGAGCGAAAAGAGAAGACGAGCTCAGTAACAGAGCGAAAAGGATAAGTGTGATTTTCATTTTCATTGTTTCGTCCTCCTTAATCAACGGTTACTACAGCGTTAATCCGGGCGACTAAACTCACCCGAATTTTGTCATTAAATCTCAATCGTACATCCTGGGCTATCTCGTTTGCCCTGGTGGAATTGAGATCAACATTTAAGGTGACGAAACGGGCAGCATTTAATAAATCGGACTGCTCGCTTGTTAAGCGAACGGAAAAACTTCCTTGGGTGGCCTGATCGATAGGATTTCCAAATCCCATAGCGTCTATGGTATTGGCCTGAACCAGAATCGGATCCTCGGACGGGCTGGCTGGGATGCTGGTTAGCGAATCTCTGTTCTCATCAAGGAAGGTAAAAGAAGCATTGAAGGAAAGAGGTAACCCATTGGTGAAGTTGATAATCAGATTTGCCTCTTCAAATGATATTTCTTCATCATCCGGATCCGGAAATACATCACTCAGATCTTCTTCCAGTGTATCGGTGAGCTGTGCATTATCCAGGCTGAGAAAGATGGGCAAATCTACAAGGATTACAGGATCAAACTCCAGTGGAGTAGATATAGATGCGGCCTCTTCATCCTGATTGATTACTGCTCTACCAACAAATCGAATATTGTCTGGCAGGGCATTCAGAAACTCATCTACGTTTGTGGTTGTGGGATCGAAAACGATAGGTGTATTTGAACCATCCGTGCTGATCGAAAACTTAATGGTCTCGTTCTCATTAAGCTGTCTGCCATTACTAAACAATCCTGCTATTAAATCAGTCTCTGATGGCAATACTTCGTTCATACTGCCATTCAATCCCCGCAAGTAGACTTCCTCACCCCTGGTGTTTGTTCCTACGAACGCCCCGTAGATGGTAGTGGGGATCCGGATGTTCGTCACATAGGAAATGGTGAGACTTGGATCGGCAAATTCAATGCCTTCCAGGTTTTCAGAAAGATCATCAATACCATCAATAGTGGTGATTTCAGCCTCATTGTCGTTGAACAGATCGAGAACATTTGTTCCATTGGCACCGTCATCATCGTTTAACAATACATCCTGTCGTTTAACAATACCGGTAGCACTACTGATGGCTAACCCGGAAATGGATACCGATGCGGCTACCCCGTCATCTTCAGACAGCGTTCTGATTTGGCTTCCGGCAGGAGCATTCTGTGTGTTTTCGGTTATGGCTTCTACGGTATAGGTCACTTCGTTATTTAACGCCTGAATTCTACAGCCAGCCAGGTCCTGAACCTGGTCATTGGCCAACCCAGGGTTACCGCCTGATGCAGCTGGTATACCGTCTCCCTCACCCAATAAATAGTCAAGCACAAGTGGCTGTAGAGTTGGACTTCCAGGTGAGACGGGGCAAAGAATGCTTTGGAATTCAATAACAAGGGTATCTAACGCGATCTCAATTCCATTTTCCAGGCCTGTTAACGCAATACTTCCAGCCTCAAGTTCTACAAAATGGGATGGGTCACGAAAAACAAATTCCGTACTGTCGAACGATGCAGAACCATTCGTCTCAAAGGTTTGTGATTCTACGGCCGCTTGTACCTGAGAAGCAATCAAATCATTTCCTTCGGCTGATGTGACGACAAGATCACCGGTCTCAGCAGGGAATAAAAAGGGATCCCATGCTACTACAACGCGAACAGTCAGGTTTGCAAGACGGTCGCCGTCAGAAAATGTAATCCCTTCCGCTGCGCTCGATCCCGTGGTTAAGTTGTTAAACACAGCATTAGAACCAACCTGTACTCCATCAGATAATAACGAAATCGTAAGGCTGCTAATGTCAAAGCCCAAATCGTTTCTTATGCCCAGAAGCAATTCTCCGCTTTTGATGGTTGCGCTCGCAAAGAAATCGGTACTTGCACCAATATTAATGATTACCGGGCTCGCAGCGTTACTACCTCCCGGTATTGGAGTTCCCACGGGTACTATATTTGGGTCTTGTCCGGTAATGGACACGAAGCTGGCCCGACCCAACTCGTCCGTTCCTTCCGAAGCGAAACTACCAATTTCCAGTTCTCCTACCGCAGCGTCGAATGCGGTGGGGTCCACATCTACTTCAGGAATGGCATCGTTAAGGTCTCCAAAATCGAAATTTTCTTCCCTGGTTATGAGTAAACCATCATCAGACTGTATGGTGAACAGTGTGTCAATACCATCTCCACTGGTGGTATCTATAAGTACATTTTGCACATCTCCATTACCTATAAGCTGATATTCGAGATCAAACAAAACAGGAACCTCGATAACGGGTTCAGTCTTGAAATCCGGTTCGCCAGGTATTTCGCAACCCGTTACGAAACAGAGCGTTGCCACTAGAGCGAGCGGCCATCTTTTAATAACCATCTGTAAGTATTTAATTAACGTTAGTAACCCTTATCGAGAGCAATCCATAAATCTAAAGATACCAGAGACCCTCTTATTTAAAAAATATAACTTATTCAGGGCATTGATTGCCTAACATTAGAAAACGGTAATGTATAGGTAGAGCGGGAAATGAAAGCCAGGGTAGAAAAGAGCGGAGAGGGAGGGATTCGAACCCTCGGTACCCCTGTAGGGGCACACTCGCTTTCCAGGCGAGCCCGTTCGACCGCTCCGGCACCTCTCCTCTTTTGGTCGACAGTCGGCAAAGATAGAGCCTTTTATTATTTAAAGGCAATCAATAACCGATATTAAATGACTGTCTAGAATAGGCCCGAACGGTTTCTCCCTGATCTTTAGCTGGACGAAAACGCCATTTCAGAGCGGCCACTATCGTGGCTTCCATCAGTCCATATCCTATTTCCGGTACTACCTGATACTTACTTCCTTTTCCTTCATATACCCTGATTTCATCAATAAATGCTTCTTCCACTTCTCCCCTCTGGTTAATTAAAAAACTAACCAGGATCTCAGCTTTAAGATTGGCAGACTTAGCTTCCTGAGGGAGTGAGGGCTCTACTATTTTTACCACGCTGGGAGGGATCTGGGGATTCCCTGAGATTTCATTGCTATCTGAGTCATCCCTGCCTATGATCCCATCACTTAAAATGGGTGAATCCGTCATGAAGTCTTCGATTTCGGGAAAATCAACCTGCTCTTCGATCTCTTTGTCGTTTGGTACCGGTATAGGTACAATGGGCTTGGGTGGAGCAGCAGGTACTTCACTCTGGCGGGTGGGAATAATGTCTTCAATCACAAACTCTTCTCCGTGAAACAGATCCTGGTATACCTTCTGCGGGGCTTCCTGAGTAGGCCAGAGTTTAAACACCGCCAAAAAAAACAGCTGAATAAGAATGATACTCACCATCACTCGGTGCTGGTAAATAAACGTCTTATTGGCTTTGTTCAGGAAGTTTTGGTTCACTTCTTAGGCGGCTAAGTTCATCGATCATTAATGAGCGTACATGCTTCTTTAACGGTTCCAACCCACTAAATGTAGTAACGTCGATAGAATCTAAAACTGATATTCTAAAATTTACATTCATTTTAAATGACTTAGCACCCGATGGAAAGGCGTCGTATCCACCATCAATAACGATGGGTTGAATAGCAAAACCATGTTCTAACGAGAGTAAAAAAGGACCGTTCTTAAATGCGCGGATGTCACCATCCAAAGAACGAGTTCCTTCCGGAAAAATCATAACCGGCACATGATCTTTTAGCGGCTTTACCAGGTTTTCCAGACGTTTTAACGCAGTTTTACTGCCTCGGTTAATGGTCAAGTGCCCTGTCAACCAAACCAGCCAACCCATAACCGGAAAGTAGAGCATGCTTCGTTTCGATACCCACTTCATCTGCCAGGGCAGATGGTAAATTAGTGCCATATCCAGGAAGCTCTGATGATTAGCAACAAAAATAGTGGGCTGATCGGAATCGTACTTCTCCTGCCCTTCTATAGAAATGTTCCAGTTTGGGCTCGATTTCAAAAGCCCCACACCTAAATAAGACAGTACCCAATTAGGAATTTTCCGATACCTGTCGAACGGAAATGTGGCCAGAAATACAATGGAAATAAGAATGAAAAAGAATAGGAACAAGAAACACCAGTATACCCAGATTACGATGCTTGTCAGGGTTTTCATAAGGAATCAGAATTATACTCTTGAAGGGCTTTTCGAATAAACCCGTTGGTCTTTGTTAAACAACGTACAGCATCTTTTAAATTAAGCCCGGTTATAGCCATAAACAATGCGGGTTTAACCTTTCCATTTGTTTGTTCAAGGAGATCGGACGCTTCTCTATAACCGACCGTTGAAAAGTACATGACGATTCGCTTGGCACGCTCCACTAACTTCGAGTTAGTGAGCATAAGATCAACCATTACGTTTTCGTAGATTTTACCCTGCCGAATCATCGCTCCGGTGGTTAGCATGTTAAGCACCATTTTCTGGGCAGTGGCACTTTTCATCCGCGTACTTCCCATGATGACTTCCGGACCGACAGGAATATCGATCATCAACCCGGGCTCAATGGTAACCTGATCGGCAGGTACAGTTGTGATTAACATGGTATTGCAGTTCCGGTGTATACCTTCTTTTATCGCGCCGTGTACATATGGGGTTCGGCCGCTGGCAGCAATTCCACATACCACATCAATTGACGTAACCTCTGCATGTTCCACATCTTCTTTTCCACGATCTTCTGAGTCTTCCGCCCCTTCCTGTGCAGCAAACATCGCTTCTTTTCCTCCGGCAATGTATCCTACAACCTGTTCAGGTGGCGTTCCAAATGTTGGAGGGCATTCAGCTGCATCCAGCACTCCCAACCGCCCACTGGTACCTGCACCAAAATAAAGTAAGCGCCCTCCGACAGCGAATGCCGCGGCAACCCGGTCTATAGCAGATGCAATTACCGGAATACGCTGCTCCACAAATCCGGCTACCTTCTGGTCTTCAACATTGATGCTTTTGGCTATCTCATGAGCATCGGCAACATCAATTGAAAAAGTATTCGGATTGCGCTGTTCAGTCGCCAGTTGTTCCAGCTGCCTGAACAGCTCCGATTCCTTTTCAGACATATCTTAATTACCTGCGGTTAGCCCACCAATCTGAAGATATTGCAGCAGCTTCGACGGGTTGAAGTGTTCCGTTTTGTTGGCCGGATTGCTTCGTTTTCAATAAAACAGCAGATAAAGCAATCAGATCGGTTTGTACATGTGGCTGTTCACGAGTGAGGAAGTGGTCCTTAACAAAATGCGTGTCATATTTACCTTCAATGAATACGTCATGACGAAGAGTGAACTCACAAAATGGAATCGTGGTTCGACAACCCGCTATTTCATACTCATCCAATGCACGAAGCATCTTCTTGCGGGCATCTTCTCTATCCTTTCCATGTACGGTCAGCTTGGAAATCATAGGATCGTAATTGATTGTGATCGGCAGGCCTTCTTCCACACCTGCATCAACCCGTACGCCAGACCCTGTAGGTGCCCGGTGCTTTATGAGCGTTCCTGTACTGGGAAGGAAATTATTTTCGGGATCTTCAGCATAAATACGGCACTCAAAAGCATGACCGTTAATCTCCAGATCTTCCTGGGTTAGCGGTAGTTCTTTACCTTCGGCAACTAAAATCTGGAGTTCAACCAGATCAAGGCCCGATATCATTTCGGTTACCGGGTGTTCCACCTGCAGCCGTGTATTCATCTCCAGAAAGTAGAAATTTCGGTGTTTGTCGACCAGAAACTCAATCGTGCCGGCCCCCACATAATCACATGCTCTTGCTGCTTTAATGGCGCACTCCGACATTTCTTTACGTAACTCGGGCGTCATCAGTGGAGATGGTGCTTCTTCAATTACTTTTTGATGACGGCGCTGCACCGAACACTCCCGGTCAAACACATGAAGCACATTTCCGTGAGTGTCTGCCATAATCTGAAACTCAATATGCCGTGGTTCTTCGAGATACTTTTCGATGTAAACACGGTCATCACCAAACGCATTCTTGGCTTCTGATTTGGCTGCTTTGATGCTACTTTCAAACTCCTCTTTTTTATAAACAATACGCATTCCTTTTCCACCCCCACCGGCAGAAGCTTTAACCAGTATAGGGTATCCGATTTCATCAGCGATTTGAGCAGCCTCTTCAATACTCTCCAGCGTGCTTTTTAAACCCGGGGGTGTTGGAATACCTGCCGAAGTTACCAGTTCTCTGGCCTCGGTCTTATCTCCCATAAGTTTGATCGCTTTGGGTTCCGGACCAATAAAGATGAGTCCCTCCTCCTTACATCGCCGGGCAAACTCCGCATTTTCGCTTAAAAAGCCATAACCAGGATGTACAGCATCGGCGCCGGTCTGTTTCATGGCATCAATAATCTTATCCATCACCAGGTAGCTTTCAGACGATGCTGCCTCACCGATAAATACCGATTCATCGGCCAGTAACACATGGGGAGATTGGGCGTCTGGCCAGGAATACACCGCAACCGTTTTTATTCCCATTTCTTTACAGGTATGAATAACCCGTATTGCAATTTCACCCCGATTAGCGATTAAAACCTTCTTGATTTTTGCCATGTACATCTCCGATTGATTCGAGGAAACATAGCAAAATCATGCCTGTTTTATCAACTATAATCGTTTAAAAAAATGCGTTTTCGAGCCTAGCTTGCCGCCCGTAAATCCCAAAAAACACGGGGCAGAATGGATAGCTTTTCTGATTGGGATAAATAAGCTCGTTGTGAGAGCACATCGAACTTATTTTCTTCGATTTTATCGAGGATACGTGCATAGTTGTAGCGTGCAAGATACACCGGAAGGCGGCTGTCTTTAGAGAGCATTGGAATACCCAGTTCAGCACTTTTATAATAGGTTCGTGCTTTCTGAATCTGGTAGCGGATTAACTCTCTGAAGTTTTCCGTCATTTCTCTTCGAAAAAGATCGCTTTCTGACACTTCAAACATTTTCAGGTCAACTTCAGGTATGTAGATCCGATCACGATCCAGATCTTCCCCAACGTCGCGTAAAATATTGGTAAGCTGCATCGCAATGCCCAAATCAACGGCATGATCCAACGCCTTGTCCATTTTATATCCAAATACCTCGCTGGTCATCAACCCAACCACAGAAGCGACCTTATACGAATAATCATAAACCTCTTCAAAATTATAAAACCGGTTTTTTGTCAAGTCGGTTTTAACCCCATCAATCAAGAGAAATGGAAGGGCAATGGGAATATCGTATTGGTTGATGGTATCAGAAAAAGCAATGAGAATGGGATCATCTACGTACCCCCCCGCGTAAACCGTACAAAGTTGCTCTTTGAACTCCTCCAGCCGTTCTTCGATTTCCAGAGCGGATATCTTTTTCTCACGGATTAAGTCTTCAGCATCATCAACCAAATTGTCGAGGTATCGGCACAACCCATAGATCGCAAAAATTGCTCTCTGCTTATGATTCGGCAGAAAACGTGTGGCGAGATAAAAGGTCTTCGCATAATAACGGGTAATCTCCCTGCAATGTGCATACGCCTCTTTGAGTCTTTGATCGTTCACATCCTCAATGACGGAAGTATGAAGAGACGTCCGTTCATACACTGGTCTGAAGAGAACAAAAGGGAGTTTGAGTATGCGTGTCATAGACTTAGGTTAATCTGAAGTTATAATGAAATACGTAATCCAAATAGTTCCCGGTTTTGAAAACACCTGATTTTTTTGTTGAAATTATCATGTTCTGGCTTGTATTCGTATCTTGTGCTGCTGTTTTTAAGTGCGCTGGGGTTCGATTTCAGTGTTTTTTTTGAAGACTGCGCCACGGAAAGTCCTAAAAAAATTAGCCAAATGAGTAAAAAAGTAACCATTTATGAGGTAGCCAAGCAGGCAGGAGTGGCTATTTCTACGGTATCGAGAGTGTTAAACGGGTCGCCGAATGTATCGGAAGACACCAAGAAAAAGGTGGATAATGCGATCAAAAATCTAAACTTTCGCCCCCAGGTAAGTGCAAGAAAATTAGCCAGTAAAGAACCGCAAATACTGGCTATTGCGGTCCCTTCTTTTACGACTCCCTTTTTTAATGAGATTTTGAAAGGAGTAAAGGATGAGATTCAGAAAATGGATCTCGATATCATTTTATACAACACCGGTTCAAGAAGTCCTGAAGATGCCGTCAACGATTTCTTCGACCGCGGTACAGCCGACGCTATTATCGTGCTCTCCATCGAAATTACCGACGATGTGCACCACCGCCTGCAAACCTCCAGAATCCCAGCTGTATTGGTCAACTCGATACATCCGGCCTATGATTATTTTATGCTTAATGATTATCAGGGTGGCGTAATCGCGGGTGAACATCTCGTTCAGCAAGGATTCAAAAATATTGGAATGATTACCACTTCCATGAATTCGCGGGCGGCTAAAGACAGGGAAAAGGGATTCAAAGATGCGCTCAGAAAGAATGGGATCAAACCAAACAAAGATTTATTCCTGTCTGGCGACACGGAGAAACATGCTGGATTTACCGAAGAGGCCGGCTTTGAAGCGGTTTATAAATACGACAAACAGGGTATCTTTCCGGATGCTATTTTTTGCGCAAATGATACCCAGGCATTAGGAGCCCTTCATGCTCTTACTAAACTCGGACTGAGTGTACCTGGCGATGTAGCTCTGATGGGCTATGATAATATCAAGCTGAGTAAGTATTTAGACCTCACAACCATCGACCAAAAAATGTACACCATTGGGGTGCAGGCTACCGCCCGGTTAGCAGAAATCATAAAAAAACCTGGAGATAACCTGTTTCAAACTACCATTAATCCGTTACTGGTTGAACGGGGTTCTACAATAAATCCGAACGCATGAAAGTAAAAGGCTGGCCTTTTTCTGAGGAGGATGCCTTAGAGTATTGTATTACGAAGACCGATATTGCCGGATTTGATAAATACACCGGAAAAGTAAGAGAGGTGTATACCCTGGATGAGGAGCGCCTTGGTATTGTGGTTACTGATCGCATTTCTGCCTTCGATTATATCATGAGACAGGCCATTCCCTTCAAAGGGCAAATTCTGAACCAGTTGGCTGCCTTTTCGTTTGATCGAGTATCTGATATCATTCCCAATCATATCCTCTCTGTACCCCACCCGAATGTGACCATCGCAAAACGATGTGACGCTATTCCCATAGAGGTTGTGATGAGAGGATATCTTACCGGTCATGCCTGGCGTACCTATAAGGCCGGAATCCGTGAATTATGTGGAGTCGCTCTGCCTGAAGGAATGAACGAACATGACCCATTTCCTACTCCAATCCTTACACCGGCCACTAAAGCCACCGAGGGACACGATGAAGACATTTCGGAACGGGACATCCTGGACCGTGGAATCGTTTCGGAAGAATTATGGGACCACATTCGTACCGTTGCTTTTCGCTTGTTTGAACGAGGAACCCAAACTGCAGCCAGACAGGGACTGATTTTAGTAGATACCAAATATGAATTTGGCTTATATCAGGGCGAACTGACGCTTATCGACGAGGTACATACAGCGGATTCTTCACGGTATTTTTATGGTGAAGAATACCAGGATCGCCAACAATCCGGTGCCGGACAGAAACAGTTGTCCAAAGAGTTTTTGAGAGAATGGCTGATGGAGCATGATTTTCAGGGACTGGATGGACAAACGTTACCCGATTTACCCCCAGCTTTCCGAATCGAAGTGTGCACCCGGTATGCCGAATTGTTTGAAATGTTGACAGGGTCTGCGTTCACACCAAAGCTGGAGCAGGATATAAACCCTGTATTAACCCACCTTTTCAAGTCCTGATCGCTTGATTTTTTGTGATCGATCGTGTTTGTTTCAATAAAAAAACCATGGTCATTACACAGATTTTGGTCTCGATTATCTTCTCATTCATGGTGTTGGATCCATTGGAGCCGGTACGATTTATGGAAGGAACCTGGAAGGTGGATAATAAATATCAATATGAGGTATGGGAAGTAACGAACGACAGTACGTTACATGGGTATGTATACAGCCTGCATGAGGGCAAAAAAAGAATCAAGGAGACCATTTCCATACGATACACCAATACCGAATTGATCTATCAGGCTACAGTACCTGATCAAAACCAGGGATCGACCATATCATTTGTACATAACTCTGCTATTGAAGACCGCCTCTCTTTCGAGAATCCTGATCATGATTTTCCAAACAAGATTCAGTACCAGATGATATCAGACTCTGTTCTGTATATACAAGTTCTGGGCAACAGCGATTCTGGGTTCTCCTACTACATGAGAAAACAACCTTCCTGATTTTTTTGCCATACACACATGACATGATTCTTTGCGATGATCTTAGATCTATTCTCAGGGAATGATCCAGAAACCCCTGTACTTTTATTACCTCACATCATCTGTTACTCATGAAGAATTCCGGTTCTGCTGATTTAACCTTGATGGGCGGCGCCATTCCACCCTGGCTGTTCCAACGAATGGTAGATCTTTGCCTTCCCATGATGGAAGCTCTGTTAATCGAGCATGGACATCAACAAGTGCTTAGCCGACTGGCAAACCCCTTTTGGTTTCAGAGTTTTGGAGCTGTAATTGGCATGGACTGGAACTCATCAGGTGTGACTACTGCAGTTCTTGCCGCGCTTAAAAAAGCAATAAACCCGCATGCTAAAGAAATTGGGATATATGTGTGTGGCGGCAAAGGAAAACAATCCATGCTTACCCCGCAGGAATTGCGCACTATCGGAGAACAAACGGGGTTAGATGGCCTGGAATTGGCAAGAAATAGCAAACTGACGGCAAAAGTAGATAACTCAGCCGTTCAGGATGGTCACCAACTATATATCCATTCTTTTTTATTGAGTAATACCGGCGACTGGACTGTGATTCAACAAGGGATGAATCCGAATTCCGGTACCGCCCGCCGATATCATTGGCATTCAGAAGGGATTACCTCTTTTGTTGAGGAACCCCATACCGGAATATGTGGTGAACAACATATAGGGGATATCCTGAACCTGGTGGATAAAGACGCAAAACGAAATCAGGAGGGTATTCTGGCTATGACCAAAGAGAAACCCGTTTCAATCCTCAACGAGATACCTAAAATGAAACTTCCCTCCTACTGTGATGTCAGAGCCGGAGATGTAAATCTTACACGCTTAGGAAGCATACTCTGGCTTGCCCAGGAACAAGGAACTCAAACATTTGATGAGTTATTATTGCTAAAAGGGCTCGGTCCCCGCACACTTCAATCATTAGCATTAGTGAGCGAAGTGTTATACGGTGCTCCTGGTCGTTTCAGTGATCCGGCCCGTTTTTCTTTTGCTCATGGAGGTAAATCAGGTTCTCCTTTTCCCGTGCCCACAGCCGTGTACGACGAGACCATCGAAACACTTAAAACTGCAGTACAGCAAGCCAAAATTCAACATTCGGATAAACTCAAAGCCATAGAATCGCTCCATAAAAGAGCATTAAAAGCAGAGGATGGATTTACCCCAACACAAAATCTGGATGAACTAAAGGAAAAGGAACGCCGAGACTCCTGGAAATATGGTGGGAGAAGTGCTAAAGGCTGGGCTGAAAAACCTCAAAATAACCAATTGGGGTTATTTGAATAAAGCTGGTAGAGAACAGCTCAACAACGTACCCCCGCCTTAGAATATAAAAAAAGCGAGCACCTCTCGGTGCCCGCCGCTTACCCTCTTAGATTCTTATAGAAACAACAGAATCTAGTTCAGATCAAATCGATCCAGGTTCATGACTTTAGTCCATGCAGCAACAAAATCGTTTACGAATTGCTCATGTGCATCGTCACAACCATACACTTCTGCTATGGCCCGAAGTTCCGTATTTGACCCAAAGATGAGATCCACACGGGTTCCGGTCCATGTTATTTGTCCGGTTTGGCGATCGCGTCCTTCAAACAATTCCTGTTCATCGGAGGTAGCAGCCCAGGTAACGCCGAAATCGAGTAAATTACGGAAGTAGTCATTGGTTAGTACTCCTGGTTTTTGGGTGAAAACACCATGCGCTGAGCCATCAAAATTGGCATTCAGTGCGCGCATACCTCCAACCAATACCGCCATTTCCGGAGCTGTTAACATGAGCAGTTGAGCCTTATCAACCAACAGTTCTTCCGTTTGGGCCTGCTGCTTTTGCTTCAGATAGTTACGGAATCCATCAGCTACAGGCTCCAGTACGACAAACGATTCAGCATCGGTCTGTGCAGCTGATGCATCCGTCCGTCCTGCCGAGAAAGGTACCATAATCGTTACCCCGGCTTCAGTGGCTGCGTGCTCAATAGCAGCCCCACCTGCTAATACAATCAAATCAGCGATTGAAATACGTTTGCCCCCTTCCTGGGTGCTATTGAATTCCTGTTGGATGCTTTCCAGGATGCTTAACACCTTTTTGAGCTGAGCCGGATTATTAGCTTCCCAGTTAACCTGAGGTTCAAGCCGAATACGGGCTCCATTGGCTCCACCCCGCTTATCCGATCCCCGGAATGTGGATGCTGATGCCCAGGCCGTAGAAACCAGTTCAGCAACACTCAAACCTGAGGCCAGGATATTCGCTTTTAATGCTGCAATGTCGGAATCATCAACTAACTCATGATCTACTTCGGGAACAGGGTCCTGCCAGATCAAGTCTTCCTGTGGCACTTCCGCACCCAGGTAACGGGCCTTTGGTCCCATGTCACGATGGGTAAGTTTAAACCATGCACGGGCAAAAGCATCGGCAAATTCGTCCGGGTTTTCGTAAAACCTACGCGATACCTTCTCATAAGCAGGATCCATTCTCAACGACAAATCCGTGGTTAGCATAACCGGTGCATGACTCTTTTCAGGATCATGTGCATCGGGTACGGTTCCTGCACCTGCACCGTCTTTAGGCTTCCACTGGTAAGCGCCTGCAGGGCTCTTGGTCAGTTCCCATTCAAAGCCGAACAGATTTTCAAAATAGTTATTACTCCACTTGGTCGGTGTGGTAGTCCAGGCTCCTTCCAATCCACTGGTGATGGTATCGCCACCTTTTCCCGTTCCAAAAGAGTTCTTCCAACCCAAACCTTGTTCTTCGATACCTGAACCTGCCGGTTCGCGTCCAACATATTCTGCATCCGATGCGGCACCATGATTCTTACCAAAGGTATGTCCGCCAGCAATAAGGGCAACGGTTTCTTCATCGTTCATGGCCATGCGACCAAATGTTTCGCGGATATCATGTGCAGCAGCTAATGGATCAGGTTCACCGTTAGGTCCTTCGGGATTTACATAGATCAAGCCCATCTGAACGGCTCCAAGAGGGTTTTCTAAATCACGATCACCGGAATAGCGTTTATCACCTAGCCACTCTGTTTCAGAACCCCAGTAAACATCTTCTTCTGGTTCCCAGACATCTTCCCGGCCACCAGCAAACCCAAACGTTTCAAAACCCATGGATTCAAGGGCCACATTACCCGTCAGGATCATTAAATCTGCCCAGGATAATTTACGCCCATACTTTTGCTTAACGGGCCATAAAAGTAACCGTGCTTTATCAAGGTTGGCATTATCCGGCCAGCTATTCAATGGAGCAAACCGTAATGTTCCGGCACCAGCTCCTCCGCGACCATCTGCAATGCGGTAGGTACCTGCACTATGCCATGCCATCCGAATAAACAGCGGTCCATAATGACCATAATCAGCGGGCCACCAATCCTGAGAGTCCGTCATTACATCCAGAATATCTTGTTTAACGGCGGCCAGATCGAGCGAACTAAATTCCGCTGCGTAATCAAACGATTCATTCATCGGGTTTGAAAGTGCAGAATGCTGCCTGAGTATGTTTAGTTTAAGTTGGTTTGGCCACCAATCGCGGTTAGTGGGTGCGCTCCCTGCGGCTTTCTTTACTTCCCCGGAGTGGAATGGACAACCTCCCATTCCATTAGTTTTGGATTCGCTCATGATAATCTGGCTTTAAAATTGATCGGTTTGGGTTTCGAATGGAAACTCCCTAAATCCTGAACAGGATTCTAATCAATAAAATTTATGGGGACATTCAAGACTAGCCTATTGAACTATAAAAAAACTGAAACTGAGTGAGGCGCGAGCCATATAAGCGGTAGAAGATGGGAGTGCATCAGGTTCCACACCAGGCATATTGCCCTAAAAAACCATATTTATGTTTAAAAACCAGTTAACCAATACACATATAAAAAAGTATTGGGTCATTGAAAATCCGAGCGCTGTCCTTAACAAGATATTACCCCCGATGATCGGCGATGGACACCTCGAACTGTTATTTATAGAGGGTAATGGAGCATCCTTAAACATCGATCGTACAGAGTTTGTGCTATCAGAGGGCATCTACTTAACAGGCCAGCTAAAAACCGAAGGTGAACTTTGTTTGTTTCCAGAAACGAAGATGCATTTTATCAAGCTCTATCAATGGGCAAATCTTTTCATTAGCCGGTTTCCATTCTTTGACTTATCGAATACCGTGATCCCCCTATCAGAGTTAAATACCTCCTTGAATACCAGGCTTTCGCACTTTAATCCGTCAAATGAGATAGAATATATTCTGAATACTCTCCTAGCTGAATTTGATGAGCATGCTAAAGTAACCAATGATTATGCTTCGATCCGGTACTCTTGTCTCCTGTTAGCTACCTCTGACTCGGATTTCAGCAGCCGGAAAAAGGAACTCTTGAACAAGCTCAGTATCTCCGATAAAACACTGGAAAGTAAATTCAAACAACATGTCGGTTTAACTCCCAAGCAGTTTTCACTGACTGTGAAAATGAGAAGAATTATGGAAGACTTAATCTATAAACGGACCGATTATTCACTTAGCCGTCTTGCCCTTGAGCATGGTTTTTTTGATCAGTCTCATTTCATACGATCGTTTCGTTCGCTGTTTAAAACGAGCCCAAGACAGCTGGATGTAGAAACCTATTTTGTGCCCGATTCACAGGAATCCTTTCGGTATTATACAATTCATTGATGCAACAACATGTTTTCTTAAAAGCAAAAAGAATGACAAAAGCATCAAGCTGGATCGTAATAGCAATAGCTGTTCTATTGACAAGTTGTAATTCATTTGAGGGAAATCACTCTGATGTGAAATCCTCTGCCCCTTTAACAGAACAGATAACACGTATTCTGAGAACCGGAAGCTTTTATGAACAAGGAAAAATCTATGGAGCAGCTTCCAAAAAAGACATACGGGGACAGCTATCCATCTGGGAAGATCTATGTAAAAAAGAAATTGGGTT
>JBCBST010000049.1:0-20006 GCA_039819115.1 Bacteroidota bacterium | reverse complement strand
GGAAAACAGGTACCCGACCTGGCACAAGCCTGCCTGCCGGCAGGCTTCGGTTCGTCCACCGACTGTCCGCCAGCTGGCGGATCAGGATGACAGCTATTTTAACACTCAGAGATAGTAAAATAGCACAAGCAGATGCTTGCGCTATTGTAGTGATGTAGAGTAGTATAAAAAAAGTGGAGGTGCGGGGAGTCGAACCCCGGTCCGAAATGGCAGACCTGCGAGCGTCTACATGTTTAGTAACTGGTTAACATTCGCCTGAAGCCAAGCTCAGTTACCAGGCGACTTCAAACTATTCTGAATTAGAGTTCACATAGTCAGGCCAGAAAACCTGCCTATGCTAGCCTGTTAGAGTATGGCGTTCAGGCTGGCGCCAACAGGCAGGTTACCAGCGGAACGGCGAAGCTGTTTAAGCAGCTAAGCGGTATGAGTAATTATTGTCAATTACATTTAGGTCCATAATGGATGATTTACGAGGTCCATTGGACATCCTCGACATGCGACCCACGGTGATACTCATCCCGTCGAATCCAGAACACCCCCATTTCAAAGAACAATAGGCAATATACGCATTATTTCAGCATTAATTGCATCCGGAAAAGCCCTGGAACATTCGGCATTCACCCGGCATTACTTTACCTTTCGCTCCTCAACCTAACCGAATCGTACCTGCATGAAATTTGGAAAAGTAGACCAACCCGAACTCATTGATTTTACCCTGCCTCCCGATCATCCCGATACCGCCGGGATACTGGCCAAAGGCACCACTCCCCTGTCTACTGCTTATGTGGGTTGCGCAAAATGGAACCGGGCCGATTTAAAGGGATTTTATCCACGGGGAACCAAAGATGAGCTATCCTACTATTCCACCCAGTTCAACTCCATTGAGTTAAACGCCACCTTTTATAACCTTTACGGCGAAGAACAGATTAAAACCTGGTGCGATAAAACGCCGGAAACGTTTCGTTTCTTTCCGAAGGTAAATCAACGGGTAAGTCATTTCGGACGACTAAAAAACGTGGATGCACTGGTTGACGACATCGCAAATAGCATGCGTGCTTTTGGTGATCGCATGGGTATGATGTTCCTGCAATTGCACAACAACTTCGGACCAAAGGATATGGCCCGGGTACGTCGTTTTGCCGAAATATGGCCCAAAGACATCCCTCTCGCTGTTGAGCTGCGCCATACCGACTGGTTTAATGATGAAGTGGTGGCTAACGAGATTTACCAGCTATTTGAGCAACATAACATTGCGAATATCATCACTGATACGGCCGGGCGCCGGGATTTGCTCCACATGAGGCTGACCACACCGATTGCGTTTATCCGGTATGTGGGAGCTAATCACGAGAGCGACTACCCAAGGTTGGATCACTGGCTGGAGCGCATCCTGGAATGGAAAGAACAGGGACTGGAACAGCTCTACTTCTTTGTGCATCAAAACACCGAAAAGGAATCCCCCCTCCTGTCCACCTACTTTATTGAAAAGCTGAACAAAGCCACCGGGTTTTCGGTCGTTTTTCCCCACAAGGCGGAAGAACAAGGCAGTTTGGGGATTTGATTTAGCGGACGACATACCTTGGTTCTTGATCTTTTGGGCACGTCGCCTGTCCCGGTGCAGACCGGGGCATCAAGGTAAAAGTGCCATACTCACTAAATAAGATTCGGTAAAAAAACTTCTTTTTCCCTGTTCTTTTGTGCCGCCAAAAGAACCAAAAGCTCCCAAGCCTTAATCGTTCGCTAGGTGCATGATCTATAGGTTTTAAACCTCACCGTAAATACTATTACATAGAAAGCTTGAAACCCGAACGAAAATCTAATGTTTGACGAGTTTCAGATTGAGATTTCATCGAAGTTCAGATAGTAAACTGAAACGAGGAGTTTAGATTTTCTTGATTTTTTCGACCCTTTTGTATCAAGACAAAAGGGTCAATAAATATAATCGCATTACGAAATCCCATTGCCTATTAATGGATCGAAGCAAGATTCAACAATAAAGCCATTTCTTAAGATCCTGAACTGAATTCAGGATGACGAAGAGGTGGAAGCTTGAGCTAGGTATAGGACTTCCTCGATGCTACCAGCTGACATAGGGTTTGATATCCCTGCCTGCCGAAGGCAGGCTTCCGTTCGTCCGCCAGTCGGCGGATCAGGATGACAGCTCTTTTAACGTTTAGAGATAGTAAAAATAGCACAATCAGCTTACACCGGGAAAGTGCCATACACACTAAATAAGATTCCGGAACGGCATCCGCCGGCTGGCGGATTGGTCCGGAATGACGGGTTATAGGTTGGGATAACTAACGATAAAAATATCCCAGCTGATATAGGGTTTGATATCCCTGCCTGCCGATAGGTAGGCGGACGCTTGCGCCAGAAAAAAAACTCTACCGCCCCATACTTTTTGTGGAGCAGGTACGTAGTGGGAACTGAAAGTTAACCGATTAGATTAACCAATCGGTTATTTAATAAAAATTCCAGGACTCTTAATGAAGTTGTTGCTCAGCTCAGTACTACTGAGCGTGTGCCTGCCGTACATCTTGCTGGCACAAAACACCGCATCCATCAATGGATACATAAAAGATGCAGAAACCGGTGAAACCCTTATTGCAGCTAACATAGCCCTCATCGAAATCAACAAAGGGACATCCACCAACACCCTCGGATACTACTCCATCTTAAACATTAAACCCGGCACGTACACGCTGGTTGCCTCCTACATCGGCTATCAGAATTTCGAAGTTGAAATCACCCTTGAAGCCGGCGACCGTATTACCCGCGAGATTGAACTGACACCCGAAACCTACACGGGCGAGGAAGTACTCGTTACCTCTACCCGGGAAAAAGAAGAGGAAAAAGATATCGGGGTGGCCCAGTTGAATACAGAACTGATAACCTCTCTCCCCTCGGTGTTTCAGGCCGATGTATTTCGGTCAGTCCAGTTGCTGCCTGGTGTGGCAGCCGCCTCCGATTTTTCAAGCGGGCTGTACATCCGCGGGGGTGGTCCGGATCAGACCCTGATCCTGCTCGATCGTACCACCGTGTATAATCCCACCCACTTTTTCGGGTTCTTCTCCACCTTCAATCCCGATGCCATCAAAAATGTGCAGCTGTACAAAGGGGGGTATCCTGCCGAATACGGGGGCCGACTGGGTTCTGTGCTTACCATCTACAACAAAGATGGAAACCGTAATTCCTACGAAGGCTCTCTCACAGCCGGTTTACTGGCCTCCAGAGCCATTGTGGAAGGCCCCATTAAAAACGGATCGTTTATGTTTGCCGTGAGGCGTTCCACCCTGGAACCGTACCTGGCCATTTTGAGTCAAACCACCGATGGTATCCCTGATAGCTTTTACTTCCTGGATATAAACGGCAAACTCAATTACGACCTGTCGACCCGGGATAAGTTTTCGCTGGCCTTTTATTCGGGTCTGGATGACGTGAACTTCCCCATCAACGACAATGCCACCATTTTCCTGGGATATGGAAATCAGACCTATAACGGGAACTGGACGCATATTTTCTCCGATCGTGTGTTTTCGAATTTCACCTTCACCTTCTCCAGGTATTTCAACAACCCGGAATTCGATATCGCATCTACCACCTTTGTGGAGGAAAACAACATCTGGGATGCTTCCATTAAAGCCGATGTGGAGTATCTGGCCAGTGAAAACCGAAACATCAACTTCGGCATCTGGGCCGGTGATTTAATCTTTCGGGTCACCGAAGAGTTCGACGGTACCACCAGTTTTGATCAGCGACTTAATTCTGCTTATGCAGCTGCTTACGTGAATAACGAATGGAGAATCTCCGAAAAGCTGGAAGTCACCTTAGGTCAGCGCCTGAACTATTTCGGGAATGGCGATTATCTGAGGATGGAGCCGCGTATTTCTACGGATTACAAGCTTACTCCTTCCGTACGTCTCCAGGCCGCTTATGGGCGGTACAACCAGTTCCTGACTCTGGTGACCAACGAAGCCTTCTCCGGGTTCGACACCTGGTACACGGCAGCCGAAGGAGTAGGTCCACAGTGGGGCGATCAGTTTGTGCTCGGTGCCAAAACCATTCCGTTCACCGGGTACGGTCTCGATGTTGAAGTGTACTACCGAACCATGAACGACATCTTTGAAGTAGATCCCAGACTAAACGACATCTCCGGATTAGCCTACGAAGATATTTTCCGGGTGGGCGACGGATACGCATACGGCCTGGAAGTCTTCTTTGAAAAACGAAGTGGCAGAACCACCGGATTTATCGGGTATACCTGGAGTAGCACCTTTCGCCGGTTCGACGGGTACAACACCGACCTGCTCAGCGGAAATAATGAGGGTAATTTTTTCCCTCCCCGGTTCGACCGTACCCACGATCTGAGTGTGGTACTCACCCGGCAGTTAAGCAAAACCTGGAATGCCACGTTTAACTACAGTTTCGGGACCGGGCAGGCCGTTACCGAACCTCTGGGCCGGATCGATTTCGGAGGGAATAACATCATCGGCACCGATCTTGGCTCCTTTACCGTCGGAAACGTGAACGCATCCCGTTTGCCCAATTACAGCCGTGCGGATGTTTCCTTTGCCAAAAAAGCCACCCTGTTTGGCTCCTACAACACCGAATGGCAGTTTCAGATCATCAACGTACTGAATCAACGAAATGTGTGGTTTTATACCTACGATTTTGATTCCAACCCCATTTCGCGCGACGAAGTACAGCTCCTCCCCATCATCCCTTCCCTCTCCTACACCATCACGTTTTAGTTTAGTACCTATGAAGAATCTATCTTTATTTCTCGCTTTCTTACTTCTGGTTGCCGTTACTGCCTGTGAAGATTACGGCCAGGACGATTACCAGGAATTTTATGTGGTTGAATCCTACCTGATTGCAGATCAACCGCTTGGATTGCTCTCCTTTTCAACCACCAATCCCGCATTCGAACCCTACATTTTTGAGGAAGTAGCCATCCCCAATGCCCGTATTTCTGTTCATCTGATGGATGCGAATACCGCCACAACAGTAGAACAAACCTTCACCTACACAGAAACGGAAATCGGCCGTTATTACCCGGATCAGCCACATACCATCTTACCGGGACGGATTTATGAGCTCGATATACAGGTAGAAGAAGGCGGCAACCAGATCCGGGCCCGTACCATTATTCCAGGCGATTTTGACCTGATGGCGGAAGAAGATCAGGACCTGGTGTACCAGTCGGAGGAGGATCAGCTGGAATTGAGACTTACCCCGAGCTTTTATCCCGGCCGTCAAAGCGTCTACATTATTTCATCCATCGCCCAGGATGTGCGCCTCGAAAATTTCACCCCACTTTATCTCGATTTCTTTGATGAAGACGACGATGACGTTGAAGACTTCAGGGCAACATCTTCAGGCACCTTGAACGAGGGGAATTTTACCGTTAATGCCGATCAAACAATCTCCCTGGACTTTCCGTGGTTTGCCATCGCCTTTTTTGGAGAAAACGATATTGTAGTGACCACCATCGACGATAATGTGCTCGATTTTGTGAATTCTCAGGAAGTTCAACTGGGTGGATTTACCGTTTCGCCTGGGGAGATCCAGAACCTGGTCTACAACCTGAATGGTGCCATCGGAATATTTGGAGGCATGACCACCGATACCGTTCGCACCAACATCCTGCGCCCTTAATCTCCGGAATAAACCCTTGATTTTTATGTACACAACATTTGTAAATAATTGTTTTTAATCTTAACACTAAGACAATCTCAATTGCTGTAACTTTATGGGATACGGCGCGTTAGAGCGTCGTTAATTCAAAATTCATAAAGCTACATGCGATATAAGATGTTCATGGGCTTTGTGGTGTTGTTCTTAGGATGTTGGACCAATTACGCACAAAGCCAGACCGCGTCAATAAGCGGTTATATCACAGACTCAGAAACTGGGGAAACATTAATCGGGGCTAACATTGCCCTTATAGAAATCAACAAAGGGGCTTCATCAAACACACTTGGTTTTTACAGTATTGTAAACATACAGCCAGGTACATATACCTTGGTGTGCTCCTATGTAGGCTACGACTCCTTCAGAAAAGAAGTAACCCTTAACCCCGGCGATGCCCTTCGGATAGAGGTAGAACTTAACCCTCAGGGTCTTTTGCTGGACGAGGTGGTGGTGACCTCCGAACTGGAAGAAGAAGCCAGAAAGGATATTGGTTCTGCCCAGATCAGCACCCAGCTGATTAAAGACCTGCCCACCGTATTCGAGGCCGACGTATTCCGGTCGCTGCAGTTATTGCCCGGTGTTAAAGCGGCATCCGACTTTTCCAGCGGATTATACATTCGTGGTGGTGGACCGGATCAAACCCTGATTTTACTGGATCGTACCACCGTGTACAATCCCAGCCACTTTTTCGGGTTTTTCTCCACCTTTAACCCGGATGCCATCAAAGATGTACAGCTCTTTAAGGGAGGATATCCTGCCGAGTTTGGTGGACGTCTGGGTTCTGTCCTTTCGATTTATAACAAAGACGGAAACCGAAACACCACTGAAGGTTCCGTTACGGTTGGGATGCTGGCTTCCCGGGCTTCCATCGAAGGCCCTTACAAATACGGATCGTATAACTTTGCCATCCGCCGGTCTACCCTGGAACCGTTGTTAGCCGCTCTTCGCCAAAACAACGATAACATACCCTCCAGCTTCTACTTCCTCGATCTGAATGGTAAAATCAATTTTGATGCCGGCCAGAACGACAAGTTTAACCTCTCCTTCTATTCCGGTAACGATGTGGTGAACTTTCCCTTTGCCGACGACGCCGACTTTAACCTGAATTATGGTAACCAGACGTTAAGCAGTAACTGGACACATATCTTCAACGAACGGCTGTTTTCTAACTTTGTAGTCACCGGGGCACGGTATTTCAATTTCCCGGAGCTTGAGTTTGGGGGCACTCCTTTCGAACGGGAAAACAACATCTGGGATTTTTCGGTGAAGGGTGACCTGGAGTACCTCCCAAATGATAAGCATACCGTGGAAACGGGAACATGGCTTGGGGTGATGACTTTGAAGCTTGAAGATCGTTTTGACAACCAGGATAGCTTTAGTTCGCGCATTCATGCCCGGTATGGCTCCTGGTACCTGCAGGACACCTGGAGACCATCCGAGCGCTGGAAATTTGTAGGTGGAGCACGACTCAACTACTTCTCAGACGGTGACTACCTGCGATTGGAGCCCCGCGTTTCGGCCGAATTTAAACCTACGGATCGTATTCGCCTTCAGGCTGCGTATGGGCGCTACAATCAATTCCTGACGCTGATTACCAACGAAGCGTTCTCAGGATTTGATGTGTGGCTGACCTCCGACGAAGGCGTACCTCCGGCTTATAGCGACCAGTTCGTGATTGGAACCAAGACCAAACCCTTTACCGGATACGGTTTTGATGTGGAGCTGTACTACCGAACCATGAATGATTTGTTTGAACTGGATCCCTTCCTTCCGGATGCCGCCGGTCTGCCCTACGATCAGATTTTCCGCTTTGGTACCGGTGATGCTTACGGAGCGGAGTTCTTCTTCGAAAAACAAACCGGTCGTTTTACCGGGTTCATCGGGTACACGCTGGCTTATACCTGGAGAAAATTCCTGTTGTATAACAATTCTATTGGTGATCCCGATGGCGGAGGGCGCTCCTTCCCACCCAAATATGATCGTTTGAACGATATCAACGTAGTGGGATCGTACAGGCTGAGTAAAAAATGGAAAGCCACCGTATCGTTTAATTATGCCACGGGTCAGGCTTATACCGAACCCCTGGGACGATACCAACTTCAGGATCCGGTCTGGACCGGGGAAGACTTCGACGTACTGACCACCGGAAGAATCAATGCGTCCCGGCTCCCGGATTACCACCGCCTGGATATCGCGTTCTCCCGCTACGCCACCTTCTTCGGGATGGGGAGTGCCGAATGGCAGTTTCAGATTGTAAATGTGTATTCCCGGCGTAATGTGTGGTTCTACCTCTTCGACTTCGAGGATAACCCCATCACGCGGAATGAGGTAAACCTGCTCCCTATCCTTCCAACTGTATCCTACACCGTAAATTTTTAAGCTATGCGTATCCTAAATCTATTTGTTCTCTTTTTAGCTGCGACCATAGCAGGCTGTGATTTGTACCCCCAGGACGATTACGAAGAATTTGTGGTGGTGGAAGCTTATCTGGTCACCGATCGGGCACTGCCCCTCATCTTTGTATCTACCACGGCGCCGGTAACGGAAGAGTATTCCTTTGAAAACACCGGTATTCCGACCGCCGATGTGCGCATTCACCTCATGACGGGTGATGAAAACTCAGCGATCGAGCAAACCTTTACCTATGAAATCGGCATGGACAACGTAAATCAGCGCATAAACGGCGTTTTTGCTGCTGTTGATGCCCACGATGTGTTGCCTATGCGTACCTATCAGATTGACATCAGGATTGATGGTCGTGAGCAGATCACGGGATTCACCACCACTCCCAACCGGTTTCAGTCAACCGGGGTGGTTCCTGATAACGTGGTCTACCAATCGGAGGAACAAATTGAAGTGGGTATTCCAAGAAGTACCGGAGACCGACAGAATTTCTTCATTTTTACCACGATTTCCCTGGAACCCTCAGAAGAACAGCTGACTCCTATTTATGCCGACTTCTTCGATCCTGATGAAGACGAACTGGACGAGTTTATCAAAACCAGTTCAGGTATCGTAAACGAAGGGAACTTTGAGTTAAACCCCGATGGCACCATAACCCTGGTTTATCCGTGGATTGCCGTCGCTTTTTACGGGGAAAATCAAATTGTTACCAACATCATTGACGATAACCTGTTCGATTTTGTCCGCTCTGAATCGGTTCAGTTAGGTGGATCCACCCTGTCACCCGGGGAGATTCCAAACCTGATTTACCGCCTGGACAACGCGATTGGGGTATTTGGCTCTATCGCTGCTGATACCATACAAACCAATGTATTGCGGCCGGAAGGATTTTAACGGATCAGAACTGGTAAGCCAGGGAAATTCTCCAGCTGGATAGTTGGGACAAGTTATTTCCCAGGTCGATATTACCTCGTAAACCGGAGTGGTGTTGGTACAATAACCCAACGTAGTACACCCGGTCGATGGTAAAATCGGTATCCGATCTCCTATTGCCCTGGAGTGATATGAACTCGGCATTGGAGAAAAGAACCTGTTCTCTATGTACATCGGTTTCTGAATAGGTGTACCTGAGATTCAGGTTTGCTCCTCCCCAAACCTGCAACCGGTCCAGGATGGTAAAGCTTGAGAATGCGGGTATGACCATTTGTACCCGCACGTCATTCATACTGGTTTCATCGATGACGGCAGAGGTAGATAAAACGCTTGCCGTATAGTTTTCACTGTATCGGTACAACACTTCGAGTTCCCCTCCAATCTGTAGCTGATAGTTTTGTCCGGTAACAATCCGGCTGTATCCGGTTTCTATATCCACATGATACTGGTGCACTCTGTCGTCTTGCTCAAAGGGTGCCAATGTGGTTTGATTAACTCCGTTTTGTACATCAAAAGACCGGGAAAAAACATCCACAAATCCAAGTCCATAGCTGGTTTGTATTTTTGAGTATCGAAAATGCTCGTTGTTTTCACCGTATCGGTTACTGAAGAATAAACTCCCGTAGAGGCTATGATTGTTCTGTTCAACACCGGATTGTTCGCTCGAGAGTATGTTCATTGTAGCTGAACCATCCAGCATGCCATCTATGAAATCCTGCGTGGTTTCCATATAGCGATTAGATAGTATGCTATTATCGTTCGTTCGCTCAAACTGGTAGGCCAGGTTAACAATCAGGTCTTTATTGCCTCGTACCATGGATTGATTTACCCCTGCCGTAACTCGATATGTGTTGTTTTCCTCATTCCTTATAAAAAGATTCTCTGTATCTCTCCGGTTTAACAGAAGCGATGAGTTGACGATTTGATAATTTTCCGCCGTTCTGTTGTCCAGATCGGTATTGGTGTTATCAAAATCATCTGCGGAATACGATATGTACCCACCCCGGTACCGCGCTCTGTCGTTCCCCGTTTTTTTTATGCTTCCCAGCTGAACCGATGCCTGTTGGTCGGCCCTTTTCAGCTCCCTTATGGTCTCATCACGTTCCGTTCTTGTATTGTCTGGTATGCCTACGTTATTAATAATTTCATCCCGTAACGACATGGTTTGACTATTTGAGTTATCGGTATCCCCAAAATACCGCACATTTACCAGCCATTTATTATCCCACAGTCCATTCAAAGTAATCGGTTGATTTGCGCTTGTTTGGGACAGGCTTTGTACAAACCCGGTTTTGTCCCATAAGGCTGCACGGGCCGGGTTGAACAGAATCTGGGTCTGTTTATCAGGTACCGTCAAGAGTAATCCTCTGGGTATGTTTTCCTCAAAGGCCGATATCTGGAAATCAAATAACTCTGACGTGTTTTGGGCATTGACCACCGAACTACATAACAGCATGACTATTGCCCCAATCCATCTCCTGTTCATTATGTTCTCCCGCATTTATTTATTAAGGTCAGAGTATGCTTTTTTAGCACCTTAAGCCACTCTGTTTTCCAACATTTTTTGCGATACGTATCAACCTATTGCTTTATTGCGCAACAGGTTAGCTGTTTAACAATTTCAGGCTACGTACTGCTCAAACCTCTTCCAGGTAATGCCCGATTTGGTGCTGCTTTTTCGCTTTATACGACTATAATAAAACAACCTATTTTTCGTAGCTTTAACCATGATTACTCCAACTACCGACCGTTTAAGGAACTTCAGCACATCTTCCCTTTTTCTGTTGTCTGTATGCATGGCTTCAATCGTTATTTGTCTTGGAGCCATCAGTCCCATGTTTGCTCAGAACGACGGTGGATTTGAAGTGGCCCGGGTTAAGTACCGGGGCGGTGGCGATTGGTATAACGATCCCTCCTCACTTGCCAACCTTATCGAATTCACCCGAAGAGAAGCTGGCCTGGCCGTATCGACCTCGTACAAGGATGTGAGTCTGGGGAGCGTGGAGCTTTTTTCATACCCTTTTCTGTTCTTGACTGGTCATGGGAATATTACAGCAAACCGTACCGAAACCGAAAACCTTCGGGCCTATCTGGATAATGGCGGCTTTCTGTATATCGATGATGATTATGGACTCGATACCCATGCCCGAAGCCTGATGAAGCAGGTATTTCCCGATGAGGAATTCATTGAAATTCCGTTTGAGCATCCTATTTACGATCAGGCATTCCCCTTCTCTTCGGGTTTGCCCAAGATTCATGAGCATGACAACCAGTCTCCCCAGGGGTTTGGGATATTCAGAAACGGAAAATTAGTCGTATTTTATACGTTTGAATCTAATTTGTCTGATGGTTGGGCCGATGCCGAAGTTCACGGCAATCCGCCTCAGCTACGATTACAGGCCCTGCAGATGGGGGCAAACATTTTGATTTATGCACTAACTCAAAGCTAATCTCTTTTTTATTTTAGCATGAAAGCCATATCACCTTATTTGTTCTTTCCCGGCAACTGCGAAGAAGCCCTTCACTTCTATGAACACGCCCTTTCCGGTACCATTTCCTCCATACAGCGATTCGGGGATGCGGAAATGCCCGTTGAAGAAGACTACAAGCAAAAAATCATGCATGCCGAGCTTAGTGTGGGCGACCTTAGTCTTATGTTTTCTGATGGTGCCCCCCACAAAGAGCTTGTAAAGGGAAACACCATGTATTTAAGTCTTGAAATGGATTCGGTGGAAGAACAGGATCAGGTGTTTGAACGCCTTTCGGATCAGGGAAGTGTAATTATGGAACTTCAGGACACCTTTTGGGGCGCCCGGTTCGGACAAGTGGAAGACCGGTTTGGTATCCGGTGGATGTTAAACATTCAGCTTTCCACATAATTCAAAAACGGGCCTGTGGTTTGCTCGTTTAATCTGTTCCTTTTTTTGAAGATATTTGACTGAATAAAACCTTTTTTAACCATGATCATACCCATTGCCAGTGACCATGCCGGATTCGGCGCCAAACAAATCGTAAAGCCGTTGTTGGAAGCCATGGGGTACGAACCGCTGGATTTTGGTACCCATACGGAAGATTCTGTGGATTATCCCGATTTTGCTGTGCAGGTAGCTCAACGTGTGAACTCCGGCGAATATGATCAAGGCATTCTCATTTGCGGAAGCGGTCAGGGCGTGTGTATGACCGCCAATAAGTATCCCAAAGTGCGGGCAGCACTGGTTTATTCCAGTCAGTCTGCTGAAATGACCAAGAAGCATAACAATGCCAATGTTCTGTGCTTACCTGGCCGCGAATTGAATGAATCTCAGCTTAAAGATATTTTGGATGCCTGGTTTACCTCCGAGTTTGAAGGTGGCCGGCACGAACGCCGGGTGAATAAAATTGAATCGTTAACGCAGTAATTTTTGAAGGATTAAGCAGTATGAAGTCCCTCCAGGAACAAGACCCCAGACTTTTTGAGCTATTAGAACAGGAAACCGATCGCCAGAACTACAACCTGGAGCTCATCGCTTCCGAGAACTTTGCCTCAAAAGCAGTAATAGCTGCCCAGGGCAGTAGTCTTACCAACAAATATGCCGAAGGATATCCCGGAAAACGATATTACGGCGGCTGTGAGGTGGTGGATGTTGTGGAAGACATTGCCAGAGACCGGGCCAAAGAGTTGTTTGGTGCAGAGTGGGTGAATGTTCAGCCCCATTCAGGAGCTTCAGCCAATGCAGCCGTCTACCTTGCCTTCATGAAACCGGGCGACACCTTACTTGGATTCGATTTGTCACATGGAGGACATCTTACACATGGTTCACCGGTAAACTTTTCGGGCATCTACTTTAAGCCTGAATTCTACGGCGTGGAAAAAGAAACCGGCCGCCTCGATATGGATAAAATCCGGGATAAAGCTAAAGCCGTACAACCCCGCCTGATTTCAATCGGGGCCTCTGCCTACACCCGCGATTTTGATTACGAAGCATTCCGGTCTATTGCAGATGAAGTCGGAGCTTTTCTCTGGATGGATATGGCTCATACAGCCGGGCTCATCGCCACCGGAAATCTGAATAATCCCCTTCCCCACTGCCACGTGGTAACTACGACCACTCACAAAACGCTACGTGGTCCAAGAGGTGGTATGATTCTCGTTGGAAGCGACGGAGAAAACGAACTTGGCGTCATCGCGCCTAAATCAGGAAGGGTTAAACGATGGGGAGAAGTGCTGGATTCTGCGGTGTTCCCTGGTACTCAGGGCGGACCGCTTATGCATGTAATTGCCGCCAAAGCTGTGGCATTTGGTGAAGCGCTTGAAGATGGGTTTAAAGCTTACCAAACTCAGGTTCAGGCCAACGCCAAAGCTATGGGAGAACGCTTTGTGGAACTTGGGTATGATTTAGTGAGTGGCGGTACTGATAATCATCTTATCCTGGTTGATTTACGAAATAAAGGACTGAACGGGAAGCAGGCCGAGGAAGCCCTGGGCAAAGCGGCCATTACCGTCAATAAAAACATGGTTCCTTTCGACACGGAGAGCCCGTTTGTGACTTCCGGTATTCGTATCGGGGCGCCGGCTATGACCACCCGTGGATTCAAAGAGGCTGAGTTTATCGAAATTGCCAACCTAATGGACCGTGTACTTTCCGGCATTGCTGATGCTGATGTGCACACCCAGGTGGAGCATGAAGTTCGTGCATTGTGTGAGCAGTTTCCCCTGTATGATTTTATAACGGCTTAACTCCCCACCTTTGTCAGAACGAAGCGTAATGCCCGAGGAGGCTCCAAAGGCGACTCCTGCCCCCGACAGAACCGATCAGATGTCGTTCCTCGAGCACCTGGAGGAGCTGAGATGGCGCATCATAAAAGCGCTGATTGGTATTGTGGTTGGGGTCATCATCAGCTTCATCTTTAAGGACTTTATCGTCGATACGGTACTGCTTGGCCCTACAAGATCCGACTTTTTTATCTATGAGCTGCTCCGGGTAGACGCCGTGGATCTGACCTTACAAAGCCGGAAGCTGCCCGGTCAGTTTTTCACGTTTATCGGGGTGCTGTTTGTGACTGGTTTTATCATTGGCTCACCCATTTTTATTTACCAGGTCTGGTCTTTTATCGCACCGGCCCTGGAGCAAAAAGAAAAGCGATCCACCTTCCTGAGCACCTTTTTTATCACCTTCTTCTTCCTGATGGGGGTATCGTTCGGGTATTTCATCCTGGTTCCGTTTGCCCTTCAGTTCTTCACCCAGTTTACCATATCGGATATGGTACGCAACGACTTCGATATCAACCAGTATTTCAGCAATCTGGCCGTTTGGGTGCTTTCTTGTGGTTTTGTGTTCCAGGTTCCGGTTATCAGTTATGCGTTGTCGCGCATTGGGTTACTCACCCCGGTGTTTCTGCGAACATATCGACGGCATTCGATTGTAGCCTGCCTGATTTTAGCCGCTTTTTTAACTCCTCCCGACCCTGTTTCCCAAATTTTAATTGCCTTACCTTTAACCATTCTCTACGAGTTCTCGATCAGAGTGAGTGCACTGGCCAATAAACATCGCGAACAGGCGTTAGAGAAGGCATTTAAAGAATCTGAATAATCATCTTGCTTAGAAGCTCCTGCATATGAATCTGTTTCGCTTAATCTGTACTGTTGTTCTTTTTGGTTTTCTTTCCTCCTGTGAAGACGACCCTTTTCGGGTGGATTATTCCTCTGTTCCTGCCCCCTTTGTAACCGAGGGAACTGAACGGGTAGAATTACCCAGCGGGTTGGTCTACTACGTGGTGGAAGAGGGAGTAGGAAGCCAGGAAGTGGTAATCCGGGACCGTGTTCTCATCTACTATACCGGTAGAAATTCGGAGGGTGCAATTTTCGATAGTTCTTATGAAAACGGAAACGAAATTCCCCGGAATAACAACGTCACCGACTTTAATGCAGGGTTCACTGAAGGACTTATAGGAATGAAAACCGGTGAAAAGCGGGTGTTTGTTATCCCACCGGAGCTGGGCTACGGAGATGTTGAGGGACACAGTTTACAGGAAGAAACGATTACGTTCGACGTAGAACTTGTAGCTATTCTTCTATAAATATGTTCGTTTTATTGCTGCCGGCAAACGGGTCGTAATTTCGTAAGGAATTGTTTCGCTGTATCTGGCCCATTCTTCCGCTCCATATTCTTCGGTAAATAACCAAACGTCGTCTTCCCCTTTCACAGGATGCTCTCCGAGAAACACCATGGTATAATCCATTGTGATGTTACCCACCATGGGATAGGATTTCCCGTTAATCATCACATGCCCTTTGTTGGCTATACTTCTTGGAATACCCGAGCCGTATCCTGATGGTATCACCCCGATACAACCATCATGTGGAGCCTGCCAGGAGCTGGTATAGCTCACTTTTTCTCCTTTCGATATGGGCTTGATGCTCACGAATCTCGTTTTCCAGGTCATGATAGGTTTCAGCGCTGGTACGGGCTCTATTCCCGGTGCGTACCCAAATAAACAGACTCCCGGGCGGACTCCATCGTAATAAAGATCTTCCTTTTGATAGTGAAAAATAGCCCCTGAGTTTGCGGTATGGGTCATCCATTCCGATGGAAATTGTGCCCGTATATCTTTGAACCGATCATGCTGCCAGGTCACCCGGCTGTTATTGGGGTCTTCCGAATTTGCAAAATGAGTGTATATCCCGTTTACCTGCACCTGGGGGTATTCACGAATTTTTTGAAGGATTGCTTCTACATCAGAGGGTAGCAGCCCCAACCGGTGCATGCCCGTATCTATATTCAGATGAACCTGGGTTCCGGGAAGCAGACGTTCCATATCGGAGGGGTGAGAGACCTGGGCCGTGAGCCCATAGGTGATATAGGCACTCAGATTCACATCCTTTATGGCTTCAAATACTAAAATGGGGTGCGTGATGCCGGCTTTTCTGAGTTCGATTCCTTCTTTCACCCATGCCACACAAAACCACTGTACCTGTTTTTGTATGCGTGTCGCAACTTCTGTCATCCCATGACCATAGGCATTGTCTTTCACCACCGCCATAATCTGGCAGTGGGTTCCTACCTGGTCACGCACCACATCCACATTCTGATCCAGTTTTTCCCGATCAATAATCAGTTGAGCATACAATCTGCTTTATCCTCCAAACCATGTTTTATGCTTTTTAAGAATCACACGGGAAGCATTATACCCGGCTGCTCCAAATACTCCACCTCCCGGATGACAGGATGCACTCGACAGGTATAAATTTTTGATGGGTGTCTCGTACTGGCTGAGCTCGGGCAGCGGACGGAACATAAACATCTGATCGAAGCTCATTTCCACGTGCATCACATTGCCTTTTAACAACCCGTGTTTTGCTTCAATATCTGCCGGAGACTGAATGTACCAATCAATGAGTTTTCCTTTCATGTTCGGAGCGTAACGGCAGGTTACCTCGTAAATCTTTTCGGCTTCCCTTTCCCGGATGTCTTCCCATTTCAGTCCGTTGGCTAACTCATAGGGATGCCATTGGGCCCAGGAAAAAAGCGTGTGTTTTCCATCCGGAGCTACATCAGGATCAATTTTTGAAAACGTCATATTGAGAACAGCAGGGTGTTCGGGCGGGCGTTTTTGCATGTAATCGCCAATGGCATTGTTCATGTACTGTACGGATGGAGCTAACAGCTGAATCCCGTTGTGAATATATGGATCGCCGGGAGCTGCGGTGTATTCGGGCAGTTCTTCCACCGCACACCGTATGACCATACCAAAGCCATTTCCTACATGAATTTGTTCTACCCGCTCAAACATGGAATCATCCAGGTGCTCCCTCCCCACCAACTTTAGCATGGTTGTCTGCACATGGGCATTCGATACCACCAGCTTCGCATGAAATTCGTCTCCCCCAACAGTTCGCACTCCTACCGCCCGGTTATTTTCAACCAGGATCTTCTCTACCGGGTGCTCAGCCCGCACTTCCCCGCCATGTGCTTCAATCAGGTTTTTCATCGCCTGGGTGAGCATACCACTCCCACCCCGGGGATGTTTAGCTCCGCTCTCGTGCAGCATCGATTGCCAGCCCGCAAAGTCGCCGGTGGCCGAATGATCGGGTAAAGGCCCGGATTGTGCTGCAAACCATAGAATGGCGGCTTTCATGTAGGGACTGTCAAAGGCATCGTCTACCACCTTGCCATAGCTGGACAGTATCTTTTGCAAGCCGGCCTGTTGCTCTCCCTTTTTAAACATGGAGCCATCGCGGATCTGGGCTTTGGCCATCTCCGAGAAAATATTGCCCGCCGTGGGGGTGGTCATAAACGCTTTCAGCACGCTGCGGTTAATCCTCCCCCAAAAATCGATAAAGGTTTTGTAGTTGTTCACATCTTCCGGGGCAACGCTGGCTATGGATTCCAGGGTGCGCTCTACGTCTTTAAAAAAGTGAATCACCCCTTTACCTGTGGGCACCGGGTAGCTCATGATGGGGTCCATATCGATGTACTCCAGCCCATACTTTTCGAGTTCCAGCTCTTCGATGATCCCCGTTTGATGAATCATAATATGCACAGAAGACCCCACATCCATCCGGAATCCGTGTGGGTTCTGATCCGATTCGAACATCGTTTCGGTGCAGACGGCCCCGCCTATGGTATCGCGCCGTTCCAGTACCAGGACCGAAAAACCGGCTTTTGCAAGGTAACAACCCGTAACTAACCCGTTATGTCCCGATCCAATGATAATAGCGTCGTAGGTTTTCATGCCTTGAAGATAAAATGAATTGCTTGAATACGAAGTTTTATTAAGTTCAGGTAATGAATTTAACGCTCTAATCATTTCGCAGTTTGAACATTGGACGGTTTGAGATAGAATCTTTAAGTGAAGGCATTTTTGAAGTTTTTGAGGATGGTAGTCTTCACAAGGTGCAGGCGGAACAGATTACCTCCCCTCCACCTGAGCTTATCGTGCCCAAAAAATCTGCTCTGGTAGGCATCGATCCTATTCTTATCCGTGATGGAAAGCATAATATCCTGATCGATTGTGGCCTGGGATGGGGATTGGATGCACGGAGCTCCTACGAAAACACATCGAACCTGAAAACGAACCTCGATATTTTCGGACTTTCCCCGTCAGATATCACCCATGTGGTACTGAGTCATCTTCATTTCGATCATGCCGGGGGAGCCAGTTTTGTAGACACCAATGCGGAAACCCAACCTACTCTTCCCTTCGCCAATTATTTTGTGCAGAAAAAGGAATGGCACTATGCCCTGGAATGTGTGCATTCCGAAAACAGCACACCGGGTGCGGGATACGAGCTGGATGAATTCTATAAGCTCATTGCTCTTGATAAAATTGCGCTGTTAACGGATGCGCAGTTTGAACTCATTCCAGGTGTCACACTCATCCGTACCGGAGGGCACACGCCCGGACATCAGATCGTGAAAATACAGGATGGTGACGATGTGGGATACTATCTGGGTGATCTGGTTCCTGCCGAAGACCATCTGAACCAATACACGATGCGACAGCTGGATGCGGATCCACTGGAAGCCAAAAAAGCTAAGACGCTGATCCTCAGACAAGCCTATCGGGAAAATGCCTGTCTGTTATTTTATCATTCCATCCATGCCAAAGCCGGTCGACTCAGCCTTGATGTAGACCGGAGGTATGTACTGGAGGAGATTTCATAAAAAAAGCCAACCTGAACGTAATTCAAGCTGGCTTCTCTTAAAATAGGTTACAACCCGATCGGGTTAGTTCAGCACGGTGTCAATCGGGCTCCAGTCCATACCAAAAGCATCCGCCACATCCTGGTACACAATGGTTCCGTTTACGATGTTGAGACCTTTCATTAACTCGGGATCATCCTTCAGAGCCTGCACCCATCCTTTGTTCGCCAGGTCTACCGCATAAGGCAGGGTAACGTTGGTAAGCCCAAGGGTTGACGTGTAGGGTACGGCTCCGGGCATATTGGCCACGCAGTAGTGTACCACATCGTCAATAACATATACCGGATCTTTGTGTGTGGTAGGTTTGGATGTTTCGAAACATCCTCCCTGATCGATGGCCACATCAACCAATACGGTTCCCGGACGCATTTCCTTGAGCATTTCTCTGGTCACCAGGTGTGGTGCTTTGGCGCCGGGCTTTAACACGGCTCCGATGATCACATCCACATAAGGAAGCATGGTGCGGATATTAGCTTCAGATGAAAAGAAGGTATTCACATTCTTAGGCATTACATCATCCAGATATCGCAGTTTCGGCATGTTGATATCCATGATGGTGGTATCGGCGCCCATGCCTGCGGCGATTTTAGCAGCGTTTACTCCAACAATGCCACCGCCTAATACGAGCACCTTAGCGGGTTGTACTCCTGGGATACCTCCCATTAACATACCGCGGCCTCCTTTTGGCTTTTCGAGGTACACCGCAGCTTCCTGGGTGGCCATACGGCCCGCAACTTCACTCATAGGGATAAGCAGGGGTAACGAACGATCTGCTTTTTCCACCGTTTCGTAGGCAATAGCAATACACTTGGATTCAACCACTGCTTTGGTCAGCGCTTCGTCTGCAGCAAAATGGAAGTACGTAAAAATGACCTGACCTTCTCTCATACGAGGATACTCCACAGCGATCGGTTCCTTAACCTTCATAATCATATCGGCACGCTTCCATACCTCTTCCACATCTGCTATGATGGTTGCACCAGCGGCTTCGTACATGGCGTCGGTAAAACCGCTCCCCAGTCCGGCTTCTTTTTCAATAAGCACGTCATGGCCGTTACGCTTCATTTGCATAACGCCACCAGGCTGGAGGGCTACACGGTTTTCGTGCGTTTTAATTTCTTTGGGTACACCGATGATCATAAATGTCTACGTTAGTTTCGTGATTTGACTAGCATCCTAAGGTAGGATTTTTATCCATAAATCTGTGAGGATGCATGACTCAAACTTTTGTTTTCTGCTATCAATTTCCACGTTTCCTGTTAATGGTTGTTAAAGACTTTCTGAAATAAC
>JBCBST010000048.1:0-21702 GCA_039819115.1 Bacteroidota bacterium | reverse complement strand
CTATGGCATAAGCCACTTCAACAAAACATAGGAGAAATCATTATGGCAGATCCATTTATCGGAGAAATAAAAATGGTGGGGTTCAGTTTTGCTCCACTAAACTACGCTTATTGCGCCGGGGCGTTGTTACCTATTGGAAGCAATCAGACCCTGTATTCGTTAATTGGTACATCTTTTGGAGGAGATGGAAGAGTCACGTTTGCTCTACCGGATATGCGGAGCCGAATTCCAGTTATGGCTAACATGGCCGGAGGTGGAACAGGATTAACTCCTTACCCAATGGGAACCAAATCTGGTATAGAAAAGGTGACCCTCACGGAGAGTGAATTACCACCCCATTCACATGTTGCCGCAACCGATGTTACTATTCAGCCTTCGGCTTTGAAAGTAGATGGCAGTAATTTCGTAGCCCATCTTAAGGGTACTGATGTTCAAGCTGATGAACCAGGACCTGATTCCGAGCGGGTATTGGCGGAGGCTACTACCGGTAATGTGTACAAAGATGGCGGCAATCCTACCATTCCTCTGAAGGCCGGATCGGTGACTGTATCAGGAGTAGCCCCGGTTACTGGCGCACCTGGCGTAAGTTCTTCAACTACAACCGTACTACCGAATGGTGGTGGCTTAGGGCATTTCAACATTCAGCCCATTCAGGCAGTAAACTTTATTATTGCTATGACGGGAATCTATCCATCGCGAAATTAGGAGCATAATCATGGCAGATCCATTTATCGGAGAAATCAAAATGGGGGTGTGGCATTTTGCTCCACGAAACTACGCTTACTGCGCAGGCCAACCGATGAGTATTAACAATTTTACGGCACTGTTTGCACTTATAGGAACGTATTATGGCGGAGATGGACGGACGACATTTAACCTTCCTGATATGCGCAGTCGTGCACCCATCTGTTGGTCATTGGGCTCTATACCCCCAGGATTACTTCTGAATTATCCACTGGGTGCTTCTGTAGGTTATGAGTCCATGTATCTCCAGGTGAGTACTATGGCACAACACCATCACGGTTCAGTCACAGATGTAACGCTTAATCTTTCCCAAATGTCTGTTAATGGTTCAAATCTAACGGGGTCAGTACTGGGTACAGACGTTCAAGCTGATGAACCAGGCCCCGATACCGAGCGGGTATTAGCAGAAGCCACTTCAGGGAACGTTTATAAGGATGGCGGAACGCCAAACATATCCTTAAAACAAGGGTCGGTACAGATACAAGGAATGGCACCAGTACATGGGGAAATCGGTGCAGAAGCCGAAACTACACTCGGTTATACCGGAGAAGGCGATGCTCATGAAAACCGGATGCCGGCTCTTGCGGTCAGTTTTGTTATTGCCCTTGAAGGAATTTTTCCATCACGGAATTAACACCTACCTCTAACCCGATTCGTGCCTCCCGCGGATCGGGTGATTTTTGGTTCTGCAATGTAAAGAGGGCGGGCTTTATTTCATCCGGTGAATGCTCTTAAAACGATACACTCACCGTTACATTTGGGGTAAACCCGAGCAGGAATCGGTCTTCCTGGATAATGTCCACCTCATCGGGTTCCAGCCCGAATTGCTGTTCCGGGAAAAACACACGGTTCAGGATGTTTTGACGATTATATACGTTTAAAACAGACAAACCTACTTTACCTTTCCAGCCAGAATTTCCCTGGATATGGTACCAAACCGATGCATCCAGCCGATGATAGTTGGGTAGTCGTTCGGCGTGTATATCTCCATATTCGATCAGGTAAAACACTTCGTCGTCCGTATCGGCATCATTATCGTCTGCAGCTGTAACACGAATGGCTAAATCGGAAATGGGTTCGGAGTAGGGTGCTCCTGAACGGAAGGTCCATCCAAGCGACCACTCCCAACGATTTTTGGTAACACTTTGAACAACAGAAAACTGGTGGGGGCGATCCAGAAAGGAAGGGAATCGGGTGTCCTGTACATCCGGGAAATAGCTTTTCGCATCGCTATACGAGTAGCTGACCCAGGTTCGTAGTGAGCGAAATTGTCGTCGAAGAAGTACATCCACACCATAAATCTGTTCTTCTCCCTGTACAAACTCATTCGTTACTCCTCCGAAATTATAATTCGCTGAGTTTAACCCGTCCAGTTGCTTAGAGTATGCTTCCACATCAAGTAACCATCCATCGCGCTGCCAGATGAATCCGGCACTCACCTGTTGATTACGGATTAAAGGGAATTCCTGCACATCAGGAGAAAACCAAATTTCTTCGGTGGTATTGGCCAGTGAGTTATCCAGGTTACTCAGGGAGCGAATGAACTGATGCGAAATGGAGGCGTTTCCTTTCAGCGAAACCCAGGGAGAAACCATAAACCGGTTACTGATTTGCGGATCGAATGTGGTGACCCCAATAGCATTAAAATAATTAAGCCGGAAGCCTGTCTGAACTCCCCATCGCGATCGGTTTGGAGTCCGGTAATTTCCGAAGAGGCTGTAATTGGAACTGCGCTCTTCAAACCCCTCACTGATGTCGGGCGAAAAGGTGTTTTCTTCTCTTAAGGCGTATTCTAAATCCAGGAGATTGAACTGCGCCCCGAGGTTCCAGATACCTGCACCCGAAGTAATGGTATTGGTCCATCTCAACTCGGTATTAATCACCCGGTTTCGCCAGGTACCACGATCCTGGAGGGAATCCGGTGCGGTAAATCGATCGTTAAACTCGTCGTCATCGTTGTTGGGATCATCCAGTTCTTCTTCGTTCTCTTCATCGTCTTCCTCTTCGTCGTCGTCTGGTTCTTCTTCCTCAGGGTCCTCATCGTCGGCGTCATCCTCCGTTTCATCATCGCTCTCATCATCTTCATCGGCGGTCATATGTATCCTGGCAACGAATTCGGGAGTTGGGTCAAGCTCAATCGCCCGCTGAAAAAGAAAATCATAATCCAGATCATATTCCGATCGGGCAACCGAAACCTCACTGCTCCAATTGGATGTGACGGTGGCCTTCCACGCAGCATTTGCTCCCCGATGGTGCACCACATGGCGCTGAAAATCGGCAGTTAACAGATTTTCTCTTATCGAAGCAAAATCGAAGGTATTCGATCCCGAAAACCCGCTTGCAGAAAACGTGTTGGATTCATTCGGTTTCCATAGCAGTTTGGTGTTTACATCCCAGAATCGAAGCTCGTCATTCGTGTCAAAGGCTTCATCTTCGGCAAACTCAAGGTTGTTCTGAAATTGGGTGCCGTTAAATAGTTTATCGTTATACGCCGTGTAGGTGGGGGAAAGAACGACATCATTAATGGATCTACGGGCTGCCACGTATACAGAAAGCCTGTTCGGAGCGATGGGAATGAGCGTCGATGCGTTAACGTGCGTCATGTTCACATCAAACTGATACCGCATCCGTTCGGGAATGGTTTGTGTGGAAATCATTTCGACCAACCCGGAAGCACTTCCTCCAAACTGTACCGGGACACGGTTTCTGTACACATTTATGTGATCTACCGAAGTTGGGATGAACGAAGAAATGAGCCCGAAATAATGAGCCGAGTGATAGACCGGAATCTGCTCCCAATACAACGCAACCTGATCGCTGGTACCTCCACGGATATTAATCGAAGTTGCCGATTCATCTGAAGAATAGATGCCGGGAAGTAGTTGGAGAGAGTACAGCGCATCGGGTTCGGAGAGGCCCGGTAGCACATTCATAGCAGAAGGAGTGAGGGTTAACGGCCCTCCATCGTTTCGGGCGGTAATCCCATAATTCAAATACTCGGTGATTACGATGCCCTCCAACTGGATAGCATTGGGTTGCAGATAAAGGGTATCAACCTGGTTTTTATATACGTCTTCTACTGAAAACTGTGCCGTTGTATATCCGAGGTAAGACAACTCGATCTGACTCGAGAGTTGTCTGAAGAAGTACGAAAATACCCCATCGGTATCGGTCTGTGTTCCCTTCAACTGCCCAACAAGTTTGAGCTGAGCGAAGGGCAGGGGCGATCCATCCCGCACATCGGCAACCACCACCTCCAGACGAACACCTAGTTCTTCAATGGGTTTAATGACGATGAAGGAGGTTTCCACATACTCAAACCCCAAACCGAATGGGGTTAATAACCGATTCAGAACATCAGACAGATACTCCTGGTTTACGGTGATAGAGATGGAGTCGTCCGGCATGTTGTTATTGGCGTAGGAAAAGTAAACCTGCGTTTGCCGGGAAAGCTCGTTAAGAATTTCAGGAAGGGGCATCTCCTTCACAGAAAGGGTGACTGTTTGAGCCTGAATGGTACTGTTCCAGTAACACCCTATGGAAAGAAACAAAGCGAATATGGCCCGTTTCATAGCGCTAGGGAGTATTAAATGTCAACTGTTGGGTTTGAGGGTTGTACTGATAAGTAAACCCAAACGGTTCCATAACTAAGCGGATGGCTGATTCTACATTGTTTGTCGGAAAGCTCCCGGTATAAATCAGTCCCTCCGGTATAGCCGAGGTAACAATCACACCAAACTGTGCTTCCAACTCACTAAATACAACCGCCAGTGGAACTTCGGTTAAATTGACGATTCCTGTCGACCAGCCTGGAGTCGCCGTTTGCTGGAAGCTGCGCTGTTCAATTTTTTTTCCACGTTGAAAGGTGATTTCCTGTCCGGCCGTTAGTACGTTGTTCTCTGCCCCAATTCGTACAGCTACAGTGCCCTCATAACAGGAAGCATCAAAAAATGAATCTCTGTACTTCACATTAAACTCCGTTCCGATTACCGAAACCGAACCGATGGGGGTATTTACCTCAAATTGGTCTCCACTGGCAACTTTAAAAAATGCTTCCCCGGTCAGGCTGAGTGAACGGACTTTGTCCCACATCTTTTCGTCGTACGTAAGTTTGGAGTTTGCATTTAAGATGACCTCTGAACCGTCTGGCAAGATCAGTTGTGTTTGTTCTCCAATTCCTGTTTGATATTCCACGATAGAAGAAGTGGTTCCCTGTATGAGATAGGCTCCTACCAGTGCGGATACGATAATAGAGGCAACTAATGCAAAACGTTGTATTCTTGAGAGTGCATTTACATTCGCTTTTGTCTCAGAGGGCTGTTCCACATTTTCGCGGGGTAACACCCGGTTCTTTTTCCATGCGTCAAAACCGGCATCAGCATCAAAAGCAGGAACCTGAAATGCTGCTGTAGTTTGTGAGATATCCTTAAACTGGGCAAATTCCTCCGATTCCTCAAAAGCCTGGCGTTCTTCGTCGGAGAGTTCACCAGCCAGCCAACGGGCTAAAAATGTGTCGTCTGTTTTCCAGGTATTCATTGCGGATCCTTAAATCAAATGTGCAGTTTCTGTTAACGCTTCACGCAATTTCACTAATGCGTTGTGCATCCTTTTTTCCACTGCCTTTTGGCTTATCTCCAACCGTTCTGCAATTTCTCTATAGGTCAGTTTATCAATGCGGTTCATCAAAAAGACTTCCCGTTGCCCGTCGGGAAGGCTGGTGATGGCGGATTCGAGTTTCGTTTTATACTCCGCGAATTCCATATCAAACTGCGGTGTTTCATAGTCCAGTGAATGTTCCTGTTGTACGGCAAACTCCATCCTTACCTGATCCTTTTTAGATAAATTGATCATGGCATTTCGGGCTACGGTATACAGGAATGACTTTGCCGCTTCCGGTACAATGTCTTTGCACTTTTCCCAAAGTTTAGAAAAAGCATCCTGAACCAAGTCATTTGAGCGTTCAAAATCTTTGCAGCGGTAATACAAATAATTTCTGAGTTGGGCAGCATGTGCTTTGTAAAGCTGCTCGATGGCACTATCGGTGCAAAGATGATCCATAAACCGGGGATTCCAAATACATATGGGTTGACATGCAAAGCCTACAACTTGTTGGCGCTCAATGCAAATATGATGTTCAAAACTTTGTATCATCGTTATAGTTCCAGAACGATTCCAGATTGTATAAATGAGCTGGAGTATTCGCGATACGCAGCTGTGGTTATCTGATCCCGGGTAGAAGTTCTGATATCCCATCTTCCCTCCATTTTTAATGAAAGGGTAGGATGCAATGGGATACGGAATTCAAATTCAGGATTCCAAAAGGTATAGGCCAGCCGGTTTCCATTTTGCAATTGAAAACGATGGAACTGGCGAATACTTCGTTCAACGCCCACCCGCCAACTTCCCTTCTTATTGTTCCAGGTTAATCCTAAACCGGCGCCAACCTCGCTGAAATCCAACTGATTGGTCGGGAAATCGACAAACTGGTCTACGGTTACCGGAACTCGAAGAACGATCGCGTTTTTTGCTAGGGAAAGGGAATAACTTCCGGCCAGGTTAAGGGTTAAAAACTGGCGAAAACGTTGTTCCTGAGCAGCGGATTCGGTTGCAAACCGGGTGATCGTCTGATCCCGGTAATTTCCTTTCATCTTTACCTGAACGGCGTGTGTTGTCAATGAGGAAGGTTCCCACCTTTTTTTGAACAACGCCTCCGTGTACCATGCATGATAGTGAGTTTGTTGTCCGTTAAAGGCATCAAAAGCTTTGTATCGATACTTGGTTTCGGTTTTGAGCCAGGCTTTATTACCCAGATAAAAATCAAGATGAAGTGGGGTTTCCAGTTGGTGAAAGGATAATCGTGTGCTGAATATCAGATCGTTCTGATCAATTCCATCCTGTTGTTGCCGGGATAATTCCGGGGCGAATTCAATGTATTTACGACGGGCATACTTACTTCGAAAGGAAGCGCGTGCGCGATAGGTGACGCGATGAGCATGAGGCTGCTGATGGTATCTGTTTGTGCCCCAATTAGCCGTGATCTTTAATCGGCCTGAATTCCATTTCTTCGTGTAATCGCCGGATAGCGCAATCCGATTATACACGGAGTTTTGCCACAGGGCAGATCGGCTTAACGTATCGGAGTTTTCTACCAGATTGTCAGGATTTCGGAATAGGTTTTGAGCATACCCTTCTTTGACTGATGCCGATAGCCGAAACTGAGCCAGCAACAGACCAGGGGCCAGCAAACAAGCGATAACCAGCAGAAAGCACTTCATGGGGTCCTCCCGGTGGTTGTTTGGTCTGCCAAAGATTGTGTATGGGTTATTGCAATCAGGTCGAGGGGAGGTGATGGCAGGTTCGGGTTTTCTGCCTGTGCATCCTGCACATAAACCGTAATGGGGGGTTGAGATTCGTCAGGGCTAAGTATCATATCCAGAAAACCCACCAGGAAGAAACCAATGATTAGTAAAACGTAGGGAAGTCGGGATTGGGTGTAATTGTTCATTATGCTGAATGTGTTTATTCCTAAAACAGCCGGTATCACATTTACCCTACCCTGTTTTTATTCTATTAGAATTCAATAGGTCATTGTATTCCCCGAATGAGGTAAGTAGTTAGAATTTAGCGTGGTTCTGCCATTTCGCATTACCATTGTTGTAACGAAAATGCTATTATTGACGTGATATAACCGTACTTCGCTACCGGGTTGACTATGAGCAACAAGCAAAACAAAACAGTAATGATCGTTGAGGATGACCTGATCCTTAACCTGCTGTACGAAAGCTATTTGGAAAAATTGGGATACGACGCTGAAGGGGAACTTGTATATGGTAAAACAGCCATCGAAGTAGCCCGCAGAATTCAACCGGATCTTATCCTCATGGATATTTCATTAGAAGGAGAGATGGATGGCATTGACGCCATGAAAGCGATACGCGAATTTTCTGATGTACCTGTTATTTATATAACCGGAAATTCTGATCCATATCACGTTCAGCGCGCTAAAGAAACAAACTATATTGATTATTTGGTCAAACCAATAGAATTCAATGATTTGAAAGATTCTTTAGAGCGAAATTTCAGCCAGATTCTTAAATAATCATTCATCGCATTTTATTAAAAACATGAGATCAATCGTAAGTTTGGTATGCCTTTTTGTGTGTGCGGCATGCTCCACTTCAAACCAATCTGTCCAGCCAGACCAAGAACCGGTAGCTCTTACCACCGCTGAGTCTTTCCGTTTGGAGAGGCCTGTCCCGTATCCGGTTGAACTGCCTCCTGCATTTATGAATGCAGTTAATAATGGTACCCGTACTCTTTCGGGAGAACCCGGCCCAAGGTATTGGACCAACTATACCTCCTACTCCATTCAGGCAGAACTGAGCCCGGAAGACACGGTGTTGCTGGCTACGGCATCCATTCAATTCACGAATAATTCTCCGTTGAACACTCCGGTTCTTTTTCTGGAGCTGGCCCAGAATCTACATGCGGAAGGGGCTGTTCGAAAAGAAGAGGTTGAAGTTACGGGTGGGGTATCCATCCACCAGGTAACACTCCAGGGAGAAGAAATCCAGGAGTTGGAACAACTTGGCCTAGGTGTTACAGGCTGGGGCACGCAGGGTACGTTACTGGCGGTATTACCGGGTAAAAACATCGTTCCTAACAGTACGCTAGACGTCGAAATTACGTACTCTTTTAAAATACCAAGAGCGGGAGCGTCTGAAAGAATGGGATATAATGATGGGAATCTATACCACATGGCGTATTGGTACCCTCAAGTTGTAGTGATGGACGATCTGGAAGGATGGTTTACCGATCCTTTTACCGGAAATGCTGAGTTTTATGCCGGATTCGGGGACTATGAATTATTTATTACTGTTCCTGAACAATGGATTGTGATGGGTACCGGTGACTTGATTAATGCAGAACAAGTACTGGCTCCACGCATTTTTAAACGATATGAACAAGCAGCCGGTAGTGATGAGGTCGTCTCCATTGTAACCCCTGCTGATTACGGCGCATCTACCATCGATGCTTCAAACGATAAGTTAACCTGGAGGTTTAGCTCCAGGAATGTTCGCGATGTGGCCTTCTCTGTAGTACGGGAATCGAATTGGGACGGCATGCGCACACCGGTAGGAGATTTGAACAATGACGGTGTACTCGATTATACCCGTATTCATGCATTTTGGAGAAGTAAAGCCCCCGAATGGCGACAGGGAGCAGAATTTGGTGCTCATTCGATCAAAGCCCTTTCAGAGTATACCGCATTTCCATATCCATGGCCCCATATGACACTCGTTGAAGGCGATGGTATCATTTCCGGCGGGATGGAGTTTCCCATGACCACGCTCATCGGGGGTGACCGCTATAAAAGCAACCCCACTGCGTTATACGATGTAATAGCCCATGAACTGGCCCATATGTGGATGCCGATGATTGTGAGCAATAACGAGCGACGCAGAGCCTGGATGGATGAGGGTTCCACAACATTTCACGAAGCACAGTCGCGTTGGGATCATCGACCAGAATCGTACAACCTGACAAACGAATTCGCAGGATACTTGCAAGTAGCCGGAACCCCATTTGAAGGTGAAATTATGCGCTATTCCGATTATCACTACCCCGGTCCGGCCTATGGCGTTGCGTCCTATCCAAAACCCGCAACCGTACTATTTGCCTTACAGGGAGTGATCGGAGAAGAAGTGTTCCATGAGGCCTGGAAGACCTACATCCAAAACTGGGCGTATAAGCATCCCACACCCTATGATTTGTTTCACACGTTCGAAACTGTTTCGGGAAAGGATCTGGACTGGTTTTGGAGAAGCTGGTACTACGAAACCTGGGCGCTTGATCAGGCGCTGGATGATGTAACTCAGGCGGATGGAACAACCACCATTACAATTAAAGACTTGGGTAATGTACCGATGCCGGTTATACTAACGGTGTTTTTTGCCGATGGAGGAGAAGAAAATCACCGTCTGGAAGTAACCGACTGGCTGAGAGGAAAACGAACGGCTTCTTTGGTACTCGACACCAGCAGGGAGGTGGTATCCGTTGAAATTGACAGGCTTGGGCAGTTTCCGGACAAGAACAGAGGGAACAATACCTGGCAGAAGTAGACCCTGCAATCTTTTTACAATTCGAACGTTTATGGTACCGATTTGATTATTTTTTACCTATGATCAATTGTCACGAGCCAGCCAAACGTTATTTTAGGTGGAGATAAAACAGAATATCATCATGATTAGGAACCGTGCATTCCGCTGGTTATTACTTGCCGCGGGCTTGGTTGCCATTCTGGCTCTAACCAGCATGAATATACTCTCGCTGTACGATTTGAGAGATAAGATGGTGGAAGACGAAGGCGACCGACAAACTGATTTACTGGAAGACATTACCCGCTTGGTTCGGGAAGAGATGTATTCACCCTTCCGAGGATTGTACAAGCTGGAGTTGGAGCCTATCGAAAAAAGCATCGCTGAAACCGGGCATTTTCCAGACCGGGTACGGGAAGTCATGGAAGAAGCCTCACAAAATCCCATGTTTGACGGGATTTACTATACCCCTGAAGGTACCGATCCGTGTGATGAAGGCATTCAGATTTACCAGTACAGTAAGGAATTACATAGCCTGACCCTCGTGAATAATTATCCCAATACGTTGTGTGATGGTGTTGGACTTATCCGTACCAAAGCACGGATACAGGTTCACGATTTTGACTACCGTTGGAATCTGATCGTGGAGTTTGATACCCACCGAAGTATGAATCTCGGGCTTATCAACCTCAATGAGAGTAAAGTAATTGGGTACCTGACGTTTAAGCTCAATCAGGATTACATCATAAATGAAATGATTGGAGCGAGGATACAGGACTTTTTCCCACCCAGTGAAGAAAGTGGAGTGGTTGTATGGCTGCACGACTGGGTAAAAGACGAGGTATTGGCCACCAACGACCCAACGATTGAGTATAACCGTGAACTAGTCGACTATCGTCAGCGGTTCTCCGGCTATTTTAGCAACTGGAATATCAAAATTGCCTTTCTTTCCAGTCCTGCGTTTACCATGTATAATGCTTCTCTTACAAAAAATCTTATTGTGCTTGGAGTGGCGGGTGTATTCTTGTTTGGCGCTCTGCTATTCATGTTTTACACCGCTCAGCGGGAGCGGGCACTGTCTCAGCGACAGGCAAATTTTTTGGCGAATGTCACTCATGAATTAAAAACACCGCTTGCAGTAATGCAGGCTGCTGGTGAAAACATTTCAGATGGGAGGGTTACCGAACCAAACCGGTTGAAATCATACGGTGCTCATATCTATTCCGAATCTGTTCGCCTCCGTGAAATGATTGAAAAGCTCCTGGATGTGGCCAAAACAGATGCCGGACAGTCACTTATTGAGTCTGCACCCCATTATTTGAACGATATTGTCGGGCGGTTTATCGATCAGAACACATCGTATTTTGAGTCAAAAGGATTTGAGGTAGCATACACCAATTCAGCGAAAGACAGCCTCATTATGGTTGACCAAAACAGCGTGGAAACGGTGTTAAACAACCTGGCTACGAATGCAGTTAAGTATTCCGATAAGGAAAAGTTTGTAGGCTTTACGATCGGAGAACGCAGAGATTTTGTGTACGTAAGTGTGACTGACAAGGGTATTGGAATACCTAAGAAAGATCTGAAGAATATCTTCAAGAAGTTTTACCGGGTAGGGGACCCCCTCAGTAATCATATCAAAGGTCATGGTTTGGGACTTAGTATTGTCAGAAGTCTCGTTAAACTGAATGGGGGATCAATAAAAGTGAGAAGCGAAGAGGGTATGGGCTCTACCTTCACTATATTCTTTCCAAAACTGATCAGTAAAAAGCACGCACAGCCTGCTCATGACGAAGCTGTGATTTCACATACAACACTTACACAACAAACCGAACATGTCTAATAAATCAATGAAAATTCTTGTTGTAGAAGACGAACCAAGCCTCATATTTACGTTAAGGGATACGCTGGAAAGCGAAGGATACGAAGTAGTGATATGCGAGGATGGAACACAGGCTGTTGGCTTAGCAAAAGACCATCAGCCCGACCTGATTCTACTTGATGTGATGCTACCTGGAAAAAGCGGATACGATATCCTGGATGAGCTTCGCAACTTAAAATTGACCATACCTGTGATTATGCTCACAGCCAAGGACCAGGAAACCGATAAGGTGAAAGGGTTGAACCTTGGGGCCGACGACTACATTACCAAACCTTTTGGGGTGAAAGAACTGCTGGCACGCATTCAGGCACGTCTGAGAAGAGCAGGTACCTATTCTTCTTCCGGAGAGGTGGATGTACTACAGCTAGGAGAAGTACGTATAGACCTGCTTGAATCGAATGTGCTGCATCCGGATGGAAAAGAAATTGAACTTACAACCCGTGAGGTAGAGCTGATACGATATCTCCTTTCTCACTCCGGAAACCCTGTTTCCCGAGACGAGTTACTCGAAAAAGTATGGAGATACGAATACAGTACAAATACACGGACTGTTGATGTTCATATCTCCAAATTACGGGCAAAGATTGAAGTACAACCCGAAGATCCCCGCTATCTCATTACGTTGCACGGGGTAGGATACATGCTACGCACTAATTAATTCAGGATTGTTGGCCTTTATAAAATCAACAAATCCCCGAACCTGATCGAGTAAGAGTTTTTGGGTGAATTCGTTTTTTAAACCGTCTTCCCCAAACTCTTTGTTTACACGCTGAATGAATACGCGTTCGGGGAATTGAAGTGCATTTCTGTAATTAGCGATCATTTGGAATTGCTCTACCGCACGTAAAGCACCAAAAGCTCCCGATGCTTCTCCGATAAAACTCATGGGTAGTTTTTCAAATGCGCCTGGGAAAGGCAGGTAATCAACAAAAATTTTGAGTATACCTGGGAAGCCACCGTTGTACTCCGGAATTACAAAAACCAGGCCGTCGGCGTTTAGAATGGGGTCGCGGAATTTGGTAACCGATGGGATGTCGGCTCCGTAGCGGCCTCCAACCACATCTTGTAGCGGAAAATCTTCGAGTGAGATAACTTCTGCTTTAGCACCCTCTTTTTCATATAAACCCTGTACATACGAAGAAATCCGAGAAGCCATAGAGTTTGGACGATCGGTGCTGCTAATGATTTTGATATCCATGATGAATTTAAAAATGATTTAATATTAAACTATTTGATAGTTAAACTTCAAACAGCTCTGCTTCATTCCTAAGGTTTGTAACCCAAATTACGTACCATATGCTCCCGCTCTCTCCATTTTTCCCGAACTTTCACGTGTAAATCCAGAAAAACACTACGCCCGACAAAATCTTCAATGGCTTTTCGTGATTCTGTTCCCAGCTTTTTGATGGCTTTTCCACCTTTTCCAATGATCATGCCTTTCTGGGAATTCCGGTTCACAATGATTTCTGCGTTGATATAATCCAGGTTATCCCGCTCTTCATACTGGATTACTTCTACGGTACATGAATAGGGAATTTCTTCATGGTACTGAATAAACAACTGTTCACGGATGAGTTCAGATGCAAAAAAACGGACCGGGTGTTCGCTTAATTCATCTTTTGGATAAAAGGGAGGGCCTTCCGGTAGGTACCCGGAAACCAGATGGATTAAACCACCCATATTCTGTTGTTCCAGGGCCGACACAAAACTGGTGCCTGCAAATGAAAACTGAGATCCAAGTTCATCCGCCCATGCAGTTGCCGATTCCTGGGGTACCAGGTCTATTTTGTTCAGCACTAACAGAACAGGTTTACGCAGATTTTTCAGAGATTCGAAAGCCACTTCAGGCATCACACGGTCGTTTGCATCTACAATAAACAGAATCACATCGGCTTCTTTCTCCGCTTTTTCAACAAAGCGCATCATAGCCTTTTGCAGCTCATACTTCGGGCTTATGATGCCTGGCGTATCGAGGAAGATAATCTGCTGGTTTTCGTCAGAATGGATACCAATAATTTGATGTCGGGTGGTTTGGGGTTTGTGTGTTGCTATGGAAAGCTTAGTGCCCAACATGGCATTCATCAATGTAGATTTGCCAGCATTGGGTTTGCCAACAATGGCCACATAACCGGATTTATGAGAGGGCGTATTCAAAAGAAGGATGTTACTCGTTAGTCAGTCAGGGTTAAAACAGGATATACAGCAGGTATATGGATAAGCATTCGATCTCAGATAACTGTTGCATTACCAGGATCAATCTAAGCAGATTTAAACAACTCAGTAAAGATTTCGGATGTTTGAGATGCGGCAAGTGTGGGATTAAGCGCAGTATCCGAAATTCCGGATACCACCCGGGAAATATCATGATCCACGTTTCCTGATTGGCTCCATGTGTGTACCGGCGCAGCGGTGAGGTATGCCGAAAAGTTATGATGTCCCGATCCCGGACGCTCTCCAATAATATGGATTACCCCTTTTTTCTGAGTAAAGGCCGTTCCGGTTTCTCTGGTACCAAAAAGAACTTCTCCACATTCGTACCCGGCGCGTACTCTTCCGTTAGAAAGCACAATTCGTTTTTCTGAGATGGTAAAACCCTGTTCCAGTAACGACGTTTCCAAGTGTTCAAGATAGGGACCCAGATGTCCTTTATCCATCAAAGCTCTTGCATTTAGACCGTCAGAAATAAGTATCTGCACATCCGGGATGCTTTGTTTCCAGTCTTGTTTGAGCTTCAGAAGTTCTTTGATGGACCCTGAAGTAAGTTTTTCACCCGATTCAGGATGATAAACATAATCTACCCTATCCGTTGACCGGGTTTGAAGAGGTATACGATCGGGTATCACAGACACAAAGGCAGGAGTCATTTCCGTCCATATACTTACCTTGGCATCCTCATACAACGCCCGAACCTTGTGGTCGAGCTCATCGGGTAAATCCCAAACGTTTTTGCCGTATCCCTCGGTTATAAACACACCCCGGTCTTCAATTTCTTTAATGGTACGTCTGCCTTCTGCATAGACCTCAGCTTTCGATCGTTGATCTCCTTTAGCTTTCCTGAATTGGTAGTATACCCAGATCGGATCACCGAAATGTTCTGTGGGCTTATTATCAGGGCCGATGACACCTAGTCTTTTGAAAAAGTTCCACATTTCATCATTCACCTTATATCCAAACTGCTCACGGACTTGCACATGATTGTTGTATGCCGTTGTGAGATAACTGAGCATGGGGTCATTCTTGGTGGGCAGCGCCATCAGGTAAGCCGGATTGGCAGGCATAATCTGTTTAATACACCAGTCCAGGTCATCCAGGCTTACATCCATATGCAGGGTGGAGCAGATATCAAGTCCGATAGGTAACCCGTGAAGTTTTCCCATGACGGTATCTTCCAGGCAGGTCCGAACCAGTTGTTCTTTGGTCTTAAACACTTCAGGACCAATAAATCCGGCTACATCATTCAGGTGAACCCAGGGTTCGTCTTCTTTGGCTTTTCCTTCAGTCATCACATGTTTCAACGCCCGGGCAAAACCGTATTTCCTGGATTCATGGAGCACCATATCAAATCCTTCGCCGTGCCCGTTTGTAAAGTCAGCCCCCTGACCCGTTTCAAAATACATCCCGTATTTGCCTGTTCGTTGTTTGGCGTATTCCATCATTTTTTCGATGGTCACATCAAACGTTTGATTGGCCTTAACGGTACCCGCTATACTTTGAAACCAGATACCCGTAGTTCCTGGCTGCATTTCTTCAACTTCGGCTTGTATATCGATATGAGAAAGCACACAATTGGGTAATATCTGTTCCAGCTCAAAGGTGACAATTAAGTCATAAAGTGAAGATTCGATTGCGGCAACCGATTCCGGTTCGCTGGAAACGGGGTTCGTACCCAATACCAGATCGCCAACCCCATACGACCAGGCACAAAATACCTGCCACATAATATCATCGATGTGATCGGTCGGGGAATTGGGTTGAACACGCGCACTCATGTATCCTTTACTCCCGATATGGCTTCCGGGAAGGGGATTAAATACCGTTTGACCCACATGGATTAACTCGTCGTTATCCATCAGTTTAACCAGGCACCCGATTACATCGCTGGACAGGCCAGGCATAATGGCTTTAATTTCTTCTTCTGTCCGGGTCAGCATAAAGGTTTTGAGCTCACCCAGGGTCATATGCTTTATGGTGTTGCCCACTTCCTCGCTGGTAGTGTGCGCTATTAGTTCATAAAGCTGGTCTTCAAAAACCGGGTTTTGATCCAGATCTTCAATTCTGGTATTTGAGAGCAGCTTCCTGGCCTGTTCGCGGGAGGTTTCGTCTTTAGCGGCTACACCGAGGGTTTCATCACCTTCTTTAAAAGGGTTAGACGACCCAATAATCTGTCTATACAGTGTTTGATCCAGCTTACCACGTGTACGTGTGATAAACTCAAAAATGTCTTCCACCTCACGGGATATCGGGTCAACAGCTGTACGGGTGGCAGGTTGAGCGAAAACGGAGATTGATTTCCCTAAACCAACCATCATTGAGCTCATGAGCCCAGCATACTTTAAAAAAACTCTTCGCGTCAGCTTCTGCATAGATTGTCCCTGTAATGACCAGAAAAAATGGGTATAACGTACACCGTAAAATGTGTTATAACATCAAAGTACTCAACCGATTCAAAGATATAAAAATATGTATCCGTTAGAATTAGATTTACGGGGGATATTGCTAGAACGAGTGTTCAAATAAGGTATTCACATACCTTGCAAAAGAGGCTGCAAACGAATGACCTCTATCCTATAACCCATGGGTTCCGTTTTTAAGGATTTTGCCCTACCATGCAACCTAAATCGGGAAGAATCGTCATTTTCCGTTGTCACGATTAATAACTAACTCAGGGTAAAATGAAATATCTGTTTTCTTTGGCGCTAACCATGGTGTTATGTGTATCGGCACAGGCACAAATAACACCGGAATGGGTTCGATATCCCGCCATCTCTCCAGACGGGGAAACGATTGCATTCACATACAAGGGTGATTTATACACCGTACCGAGTGCAGGAGGTGAAGCGCTACGTTTGACGTTCCACCAGGCTCATGACTATATGCCTGTATGGAGCAATGATTCCAGACGTTTGGCTTTTGCATCAGACCGGCATGGTAATTTTGATGTATTTGTGATGGATGCGGCTGGTGGGCCTGCCACACGATTAACCTTCCATTCTAATGGAGAGACCCCTTACGCGTTCTCGAACGACAACGCGTCTGTCTTTTTTGGAGCACACCGTCAGGATCTGGCCACACACCGCCAATACCCCACATCGGGTCAAACCGAGTTATACACCGTACCGGTACAGGGCGGAAACATAGAGCAGGTTTTTACGGTCCCTGCTGAGCATATTGCCCTCAAGAACAACGGGTCTGGTTTTTTATACCAGGATAAACCGGAAGGAGAGAATATTTGGAGAAAGCATCATGAATCGTCCGTGACCCGTGACATCTGGATGTACGATATGAAAAAAGGCGCGCACACTAAGCTTACTGAGTACGGGGGGGAAGACCGAGACCCGGTGTGGAATCAGGACGAATCAGCATTTTTCTATCTGAGCCAGCAGAATGGCACCTTTAATGTGCACAAGATGGATATAGCTACCAAAGCGGTTACTCAGGTTACGGACTTAAAAACCCATCCCGTTCGGTTTTTAAGTCATGGGAATGGAATGTTGGCCTTCAGCTATCATGGAGTGCTTCACTCCATGCGGGAAGGAGGTTCTCCGGTTCGGGTACCGGTAACCATCCGCACACAGGATGTAAAGAATGCAGAAGAGTTGGTGCGAATAAATGGAGGAGTATCGGAAATGGCCGTTTCTCCGGATGGAAAACAAATCGCATTTATTGCCAGAGGTGAAGTATTTGTGACATCGACCGATGGAAACTTTACCAGAAGACTGACTAAAACACCGGCTACTGAGCGCTTTTTAACCTGGACCGGAGACGGTAGTGCGGTTGTTTATTCCAGCGAACGGAATGGAAAATGGAGCATTTATCAGACGAAGAAAGTACGGGAAGAAGAGCCGTTCTTTTACGCGGCCACCTTACTGAGCGAAGAAGTAGTAATCGAAAACAATTCCGACAATTATCTTCCCAACATATCGCCCGATGGAAAAAAAATGGCATTTATAGAAGATCGCCGGACGCTGAAAGTAATGGATATGGAATCTAAAAAAACCGTGACATTGCTCACGCCTGAAAAGCTCTTTCATATGCGGGATGGAGACAAATACTTTACCTGGAGCCCGGATAGCAAATGGTTACTTGCCGATTTTAGTAAGCTTCTGAATAACAGTGATATCATCCTGCTTGATGCATCCGGAAAAGAGAAGATGAAGGTACTGGTTCCCAGTGGGTATTACGACCGTTCACCCCAATGGGCGAATGAAGGAAAGCAAATGATCTGGTTCAGTAACCGGAATGGGTTGAAGAGTTATGCCACCAGTGGCAGTACCGAGTACGATGTATACTCTATGTTTTTTACTCAGGATGCCTGGGACCAGTATAATCTGAGCAAAGAGGAATATGAGCTGAAGAAAGCCATTGCAGAGGCTAATAAGAAAAAAGAGAAAGACGCTAAAAAGGATGAGAAAGAAGACAAGGACAAAGAAAAAGATGAGGATAAAGAGAAGGAAAAGGATAAATCTCTGAAGTTCGACTGGGATGGAATGGACGATCGTACCGCACGTTTAACCATCCATTCTTCAAGAATAGGCGATGCTGTTTTGTCGAAAGATGGAAGCAAGCTTTACTACCTGGCTCGTTTTGAAAAAGGATACAACCTGTGGAGTACGGATCTCAGAACCAAAGAGACCAAAATCGCACTCACCTTAAATGGAGGCTCTGGTAACCTGGTCTGGGACCCAAAAATGGAAACTCTATACCTGCTCAGCGGGGGACGAATCGCAAAAATTGATCCCGGAGCCGGAAAAAGAACAGGAATTTCTATCCGCTCAGAAATGATGCTCGATGGTAACGACGAGCGCGAGATGATGTTCGATCATGTGGTTCTCAGGACGGAAAAAATCTTCTACGAACCTACCTTTCACGGTATTGACTGGGAGGCCATGGCGAAGGCCTATAAACCCAAGGTAGCCCATGTTGGTAACGGGTTTGAATTCGCGGAGCTCTTAAGTGAGCTACTTGGTGAGCTAAATGTTTCTCATGCCGGTAGCGGATACCGTGGTGGGTCTTCGAATGGAGACCAAACCGCTTCCTTAGGTATTTTTATGGATTACGAACATGAAGGAGATGGCATAAAGATTCTGGAAGTCCTGAAAGGTGGTCCGCTGGATAAAGCTGATATTGAGGTTGAACCTGGCATGATCATTCAAAAAATCGATGGTGAAGTCGTTTCAGAAAATCGCGATCTGGCCTCTTACCTGAACAGAAAAGCAGGTGATTTTATGCTTTTGGAAATCACCGATGAAAAAGGCCGTAATGCGAAGCAAATTACCGTTAAACCGGTTTCTTTAGGAGCCGAAAACGGGCTGTTGTACAACCGTTGGGTAAAGATGAATGAAGAGGAAGTGGAGAAGCGTAGCAAGGGTCGGTTAGGGTATGTTCACATTGCCGGTATGAACGACGGACAGTTCCGAAAAGCCATCGACCAAATGCTGGGTAAACACTACGATAAGGAAGCCATTGTAATCGATACCCGGAACAATGGAGGTGGAGATCTGGTGGCCGACTTACAGATGTTTTTCACCGGAACCCGTTTCCTGACGTATGCCACCGAAGCAAAGGTAGTTGGAGGAGAGCCCACATCCCGCTGGACTAAACCTGTAATTGGTCTGTTTAACGAGAGCATGTATAGCGACGGTCACTGCTATGCAAGTGGTTACGAGGATCTGGATCTGGGTACTTCCGTTGGAATGCCCGTACCGGGTACCTGTAGCTTTGCGGGCTGGGAAGGATTACCCAATGGTGGTTACTGGGGTGTTGTACCTGTGAGTGCCAAGAACAAAGCTGGCGAGTGGCTGGAAAACAACCAGACCAACCCCGATATCATGGTTAAGAATATGCCGGGTGAAGTGGATTTTGGTCGGGATGAGCAGCTTGAAGTCGCTATCGATCAAATGCTGAAGGAACTGGATGCCAAAAAATAGTTCTGTGTGAACAAGCCCAATTGATGGATGTTAATTTTATTCATCGTACACTGAAAGGGCGTATCACGATACGCCCCTTTTATATCTGGACTTACCAAGTTGGATTTCCAGTTCTATTTGTAAGTCTTTTCTATCTCAAAACTAGCGCAAGCGTCCGCTTGTGCTTTTTCACAGTATCAGTACGTGCTAATACATCTGGCACAAGCGAACGCTTGCGCCAGTGAAGGGCAGGAGCCTTATCAGTATTAAAGGCGTATTCAAAGAACCAGATTCCTGCCTACGCAGGAATGACCAAGTTGCTTTTTCTTTCTCTTCTTCATCCTGTCCGTTGGCTGACGGATCATGATCTTACGAAATTTCGGAACTCTACTCCGTTCCCAAGTACTCAGTGCACTCCGTATGTGACCACCATGGAACTTCGGCTTGATTAAATCTTTAGAATACGTAACCAAGTTAATCAGTCAGTGTTGGGTTGCTGGAATATCTTTATTCTGATACCTCTCCCGCTCCTCCTGTAAAGAAGAGAGCCAGTCGAGATACATTTCCTGGGGCATTTGTCGATAGCCGAGATGATGGATTTTGACGTAGATGCTCTGCATCTCTAAGAACAAATTGCGATGCTCTTCACTTTGCTCGATCAAGGTATTCGGGTCATCGATGCTTCTCAGCAACATTTCATCTTCAAAAAGCTTTTTCTGGGTTTCCGCTTTTAGTAAAAGTGCATTGATAAAATTTGGGTCAACCTCTAGGGCCTTATTCGCTGCTTTGAGCATAAACGCCCCATCCTGTATCCCAAATTTTCGCTCATAGCCTTTGGCTAAGTCAATCAGCGTAAGGGCTAGGCTTTCTTGTTGACTGAGCGTATCCATATACACGCCATTGCGTATCGCATCCAGATGAATATAGCCGGAGGCGGTTAGCCAGGCATCAATCGGAAAACTGGCACTGGTCAGTTCGGTATTGTACCAACCCGTTTTTTTGCTGTAGTGTTTAATGTAGATGTGATTTGGAGCAAGAGCTAAATGAGCTGTTTCACCTAGTTCTTCGGCTAAGATCTTGTACAGATATGGAAGTGAATGACAGTTACCGGTTCTGGTTGTCAAAAGCTTACTAACGAACATCTGAGACCAGTCCTCTTGTCCGAACACATCGTTAAAATCATACAGATAAGGTTTACTTACAAGGCTGACACCGCTTCCAAGATCAAAAGATAGTGTATCTGTCATTATTGACCACAATGCCGCATATGTTTTCACTATTGCGCTGTCCGGTTCATCATAGTCTAGATCAATTTTATCTCTTAGAGAATACGCCATCCCAGCAAGCGATCTAATTTTACTACTAAAAGCGTTGTAGTTTTTTTCACCATCATAAAATGCATTCTCTACTACAAATACTGCCTCTTTAAAGTTGATATCCCTGTCCCCGTCTATCATGGACGAAATTTTCAAGAAAGACTGTTCATAGATAGTTTCCGTTTGAGGAAAAGCAGTCTTAGGAAACATGAATAATAAACCAGCCCAAATAAGGGTGCATAGCTTACAGCTAGTTGATTTCATAAAGATGAGGCATTTGGCTTTAGGATATCATACATCAAGTAAAAGATAAAAAACAGAAAAGGTACAGTCACCAAAAGAACACCAAAGGGGAAAAAGAACCTAATCATTAGCAATAAACCTAACAGGGTTGATAATGATAGTACCTTGATAAGACCGGTATTGTTCTCTTGAAAGTAATCCAATTGGTTATAGGTTAGATAAGCTACTACTGGAAAAGAGATTACACCTCCTCCGTATACAATAGAACCAAAGAGAACTTCATTTTTGCCAAT